>NZ_JAUBTS010000002.1:57705-110711 GCF_036705105.1 Microcoleus sp. B9-D4 | reverse complement strand
TTTTAGCCAACGACATCAACTCTGACGATGATGTATTGACGGCAACTAAAGTCACAAATCCCAACAATGGCACTCTCACATTCAATAATGATGGTTCGTTTACTTATACTCCGAATCCGGGATTTGTTGGACTCGATAGTTTTACTTATAGTGTCAGTGACGGGGCTGCTACAATCCCAGAAATTGTGGCAAATATTAATGTCACCACTACCGCTAAATTTAACTTCAGTAACGCCAATTACAGCGTTAATGAAAACGGTAAATTTGCCACAATTACCGTTACTCGCACTGATGCTACTAATTTGGCTGCTGCTGTCAGTTACAGTACAAGTAATGGAACCGCTAATGCTGGTAGTGACTATAACCAGACATCGGGAACATTAAATTTTGGCATTGGCGAAACTACTCAAACTTTCACGATTCCCATTGTTGATAATTCAGAGATAGAAGAGAATGAAACTGTTAATTTAACTCTGAACAATCCCACTAATGGAGCCGATTTAGGAGCGATTTCTAGTGCTGTTTTGATAATTGTAGATACTACTCCAACTCCAACTCCGACGCCTGGGGAAACTCCAACTCCAACTCCAACTCCGACGCCTGGGGAAACTCCAACTCCGACTCCGACGCCTGGGGAAACTCCAACTCCAACTCCGACGCCGACTCCAACTCCTGGGGAAACTCCAACTCCGACTCCGACTCCAACTCCAACTCCTGCGGAAACTCCAACTCCGACTCCAACTCCGACGCCTGGGGAAACTCCAACTCCAACTCCAACTCCGACGCCTGGGGAAACTCCAACTCCAACTCCGACGCCGACTCCGACGCCTGGGGAAACTCCAACTCCGACTCCAACTCCGACTCCAACTCCGACGCCTGGGGAAACTCCAACTCCGACTCCGACTCCAACTCCTGGGGAAACTCCAACTCCGACTCCAACTCCGACGCCTGCGGAAACTCCAACTCCGACACCGACGCCAATTCCGACGCCGACGCCTGCGGAAACTCCAACGCCTGCGGAAACTCCGACGCCAATTCCGACTCCGACGCCTGCGGAAATTCCAATTCCGACACCGACTCCAATTCCGACTCCGACGCCTGCGGAAACTCCGACGCCTGCGGAAACTCCGACACCCATTCCGACGCCAATTCCGACTGCGACGCCAATTCCGACACCAATTCCGACGCCTGCGGAAATTCCAACTCCGACGCCAATTCCGACGCCAATTCCAACTCCGACGCCAACTCCGACGCCAATTCCTGCGGAAACTCCCATTCCGACTCCGACGCCTGGGGAAACTCCAATTCCGACGCCAATTCCGACGCCAATTCCGACTGCGACACCAATTCCGACACCGACGCCAATTTCTGCGGAAACTCCGACGCCTGGGGAAACTCCAACTCCGACTCCGACTCCAATTCTGATATCTGCGGAAAGTCCAATTCCGACGGCTAAACCTGGGGAAACGCCGATCGCAACTGACAATTCGATCGCCCAAACCACATCTCCAACAACCGAAACCCCCACACCTGCGCTAATTCCTGTGGCTTCGGAAGACTGTATGTGCGATCGAATCACTTTACCCGATCGCACTTCCATTCCCGGCCCGAATATCCCTGAAAATACCCTCAACGGTACTGACGGTAAAGATACTCTAACCGGCAGCGATATTAATGACATCATCAACGGTTTCAACGGCAGCGACTTGCTAAATGGCTTATTCGGCAACGACAATATTTACGGTGGTCTTGCTAGCCCAGTTACTGTTGGCGCGGATGCAGACAGCGACACCATATTTGGCAACGAAAATAACGACTATCTCGTCGGCCACGCTGGGAATGACATTATTTATGCGGGTAAAGATCCTGATGTGGCGATCGCAGGCAAAGATAATGACATAGTTTGGGGCGACAAAGGCAACGATACCCTGCTTGGCGATGAAGGTAATGACAGTTTATTTGGCGGCACTCCTGATGCGTCTGACCGTGGCTTGACCGGAAAAGATTTGCTTTTTGGCAATAACGGCAACGACGTTTTGTACGGGCAAGAAAGCGAAGATACTCTTTCTGGCGGCGAGGACAATGATACCTTACACGGTGGCAAAGATAACGATATAATTTGCGGGGATTTTGGCAATGATTTGCTGTTTGGAGAGTTTGGAAATGACACCATCTGCGGCGGCGATGGCGAGGATACGATTTTTGGAGATATTGACAATATAGCGATGGATGCTAGCAGTCAAACAGATTATTTGTGCGGCGGTAGCGGCAATGATTTAATTTTTGGCAATGAAGATGCCGATCAATTGTGCGGGGGTGACGGTAGCGATACTCTGTACGGGGGTGAGGGTGATGATACTTTGATTGGGGGAATTGGCGAGGACTGGTTGAGGGGAGACTTCGGAAACGATACGCTGCAAGGGGGAAGCGGGCGCGATTACTTTTTCTTGACTGCGGGTGAAGGCCACGATGTAATCGCTGATTTTAGGCAAGGTGAAGATTTATTAATTTTAACGGGAGGGTTAACGGTCGATCGACTCAGCATAGTTGAAGAAAACACTACAACTTTTATCAAAATTGCCAACACGGATCAAATCTTAGCTAGCCTCAACGGCGTATCAGCTAATCTCATCACTCAACAGGATTTTACAGTAATGGGGCTACCTGGTTTGTAGATAATATGGAATCCAGTTGTATCAGAATGATCGCTAATATCATGTCCGATCGATTAATCATAATATCCCGGTCGGCGCGGGTTTTTGAGATGTCAATTATTGGCAGGTATTGTTGGTGAGGGGAGCCCCTACAAAAATCGCGATCGCTCGACTGGACATGATATTATATCATGTCCGGTCAATTAACCATGATTTCTGTAGGGGCGGGTTCGCCAAGATATTGAATAGAAACCGGAAAATCTGTAAACCCGCCCCGGCCTTTAATCGCGATCGCTCGACCGGACATGATATGAGACATTACTTCAATCTTTCGTATAGCGTCAGCAAATAGTCATATTGCATTGATTTCTCCTCTCTAAAATTAATCCACGCTGCCTTCTGAAGGCAGGCTAGGGCGATCGGGAGGACTGTAGAGTCAAACACAATATTGGTAGTAGACTTGGGATTAAGTTAAAACTGTAGGGGACGCGCGCACCCTACAGTTTCTCGTTTTCAGGCTCGGCTTTGTATTTAAACCGGAACCAGAGTCGGTTCCAAAGTTGCCACTAATTTGAGATTGTACTCATATTCAAAACACGGCTTTTTATAATCCAAACTCCAGAGTTCCAGAGCGCAATTGTCTTCGGGATTGAGCGGCTGCAACCGTAAGTGAAACTCTCGAACTTCCGGGCGGTATTCGCATTTAAAATCAGAAATTGCGCCAATCTGCCGCCTGTCTAAAGCCACAGCTAACCGCAGAAAAGGATGCAACTTACTGACAACCTCCCGGTATTTTTTCGGAAGAAAAATAAAACTTTCGTGCTTCTTTTTAGGAGGATTCTTCCGGTGATAGCGAGCCAAATTGGCAATTACTTCAATCTCAGTTTCAGTGTAGCCCAATAACTCACCATTGCGAATTAAATAGTAAGAATGCTTGTGGTGCGCTGAATGACTGACGTACAAACCGCAGTTGTGCAGAATCGCGGCAGCCCACAGCAACTCGCGTTCTTCGCTTCCCCAATAGTGTAGAATTCCTTGAGTTTGGTCGAAGAAATTGAGCGCAAATGCTGCGGTTCTTTCGCTTTGTTCTAAATTGACTTGATATTTGTCAGCCATGTGGAGAATACTGCGCTGGCGGATGGAACCTTGATAGCGCAAGCGGTTTTCAATCAAACCGTGGCTAAGCATCCAGTCAACAATTACGCCTTCTCTCAGAGAGCGATCGCAAACAGTCAGCGATTCAATTCCTAATAGTATCATAGCTTCCTGCAAAATCATCGATCCTGCCAGAATAATTTCCGCCCGCTTGTCCGACATTCCCGGAATTGCCAACCTTTCGGCATAAGAAAGTTTGCGAAAGCGATTGACTAAATCGCGCAAATCTTTTAAACTTAACTGATATCCGGCTAGGGGATTCGGCACTGTTCCCAACTTTTCGCGAGCGTTAATGGCAGCCAGAGTTTCGATGGTTCCAGCAGTGCCAATCAAGCGCAAAGGTTCGCCAGCATTGAAGTGAGAGCGCAATTCGTCGATCGGTCTTTCCAGCGAAATACGAATATAAGCTTGCAAATAAGCAAACTCCTCCCTAGTAATCGGGTCAGTTTTAACAAATTGTCCTGTTAAGCGAACAGCACCAATTTTTGTACTGGTGAGACAGCGAGGCTCTGAACTGTCTCCTAAAATCAACTCCGTAGAACCGCCCCCGATATCAATAATCACCTGGGACTGATTGTTAAACTCCATACCCGAAAGAACACCGAGATAAATTCTCCGCGCTTCTTCTTGACCAGAAATTAAACTCACATTCAGGTCTAATTCTTCAGCAACTTGTTTGAGAAAATCCCGCCCGTTAGGGGCTTCCCGAACCGCACTGGTAGCCACAGCGATAATTTGTTCGGCATTGAAAGTTTTAGCAATATCTTGAAAACGGCGCAGAGTGGCGATCGCCCTTTCCATAACCTCGGACTTCAAGCACCCTGTCTTAACCTCACAATCGCCCAACCGAACCGTATCTTTTTCTCTAGCAATAATCGTAAACGCGGGCAATTTCGGATCGATCCGCGCCACCACCATGTGAAACGAGTTAGTACCCATATCAATAGCAGCAATAATGCGATTTGACTCCGCAGAAGGAAGTGAATTAACCATTGGAGTATCGGGGTTGACAGATATTTATGATTATTTCACGAATCCAGTTAGGCATTCTATTAAATTAGCAAAAATCAGGAATTGCTGACTGGTCAAGACTTTTACCTGTTTTAAATTTCGGCAGAAGTGCGATCAGCAGCAGAGATAGTAAGTGATTGTGCTTAAAATTTGATAAAATCTAAAGTTAAAAATATCAAATCTAGAATTGAAATGCTTACACAGCCCGATCGCCAACCCGAATCCACATTGCTAACCGTCGTGAGGCTTTTGAGATGGGACAAACCAGCAGGAAGGCTCATTTTAATGATTCCAGCCCTCTGGGCCGTCTTTTTAGCAGCCGACGGGAGGCCGCCTGCAGCATTGGTGGGCGTGATTGTGTTGGGAACCCTAGCCACGAGTGCGGCTGGATGCGTCATCAACGACTTGTGGGATCGCGATATCGATCCCGAAGTAGAAAGAACGCGATCGCGCCCCCTAGCATCCCGCGCCCTCACCGTGCAAACGGGAATAGGAGTTGCATTAATTTCCTTTGCTTGCGCGGCGATTCTCGCTTTGTATCTCAATCCGTTAAGTTTCTGGCTGTGTGTCGCCGCCGTACCAGTAATTATCTGCTATCCACTGGCAAAAAGATTCTTTCCAGTGCCGCAATTAGTGTTATCAATTGCCTGGGGATTTGCTGTTTTAATTAGTTGGAGCGCCGCCGTTGACGAATTAGAATTAGCGACTTGGCTGCTGTGGGGTGCAGTCGTGTTGTGGACGATGGGATTTGATACAGTTTATGCGATGAGCGATCGCGAAGACGATTTGCGTTTGGGGGTGAATTCCAGCGCGATATTTTTCGGGGCTAATGCCGCTAATGCTGTGGGTTTTTTCTTTGTTGGTACAGTCGCTTTGTTAGCAGCAATGGGAGTTAATCTGCACTTGCACATTGGTTTTTGGATGGCAATTAGTGCGGCGGCTATTTTGTGGTTTTTGCAGTACAGTCAACTCCGAAATACGGAGCTTCCTAAGCCTGTTTACGGTCAAATTTTTCGCCAAAATGTTTGGGTGGGGTTTGTGATATTGGCGGGGATGATTGTTGGGGAGATTTTTTAGCTGACTTGGGGTTGGAAACCGCGAATGGAACCCCAGAAACCGGGTTTTTTTACGAAAAGACGCGTTGTAACCTAGAGATTAGGTAAAAAACCCGGTTTCTTTGTCGGAGTGGGTAAGTCCTGACTTAAACAGGAACGCGCCAAATTTTGACAGTAGCATCCGCACTCCCGCTGACCAAAGTTTGACCATCATAACTGAAAACAAGAGACTTGACTGGGCCGAGATGTTCCAGAGTTTCCAACAACTCTCCTGTGTGAAAATTCCAAATCCGAATCGTGTTGTCAGCACCGCCGCTGGCGAGAGTTTCACCATCGGGGCTAAAGGCAAGAGCATAAATGCTATCTGAGTGTTCTGTAAAGGTACGCAGCAGTCTGCCATTTTCAGTATTCCACAGTTGAATTGGCTGTTGGGAACCGCTAGCGGCGACTGTTTTACCGTCCGGGCTAATCGCAACACACCAAATTATCCCAATAGAAGAATCGAACCAAGAGGCTACGGCACCGAAAAAATCTACTGGTCTATTGAGAGTGTGCAGCAACTCTTCTTTACGCCAATTCCAGATTTTAACTGCACCATCTAAACTGCCGCTAACTAAAATGCGTCCGTCTTTGCTAAAAGCAAGGGAACTAACTTCCCAAACGTGTCCCCAGAGAGTTTTTTCTATTCTACTTTTTTGAAGATTCCAGATAT
The DNA here is from genome assembly GCF_036705105.1 of Microcoleus sp. B9-D4. Classification (NCBI taxonomy): domain Bacteria; kingdom Bacillati; phylum Cyanobacteriota; class Cyanophyceae; order Oscillatoriales; family Microcoleaceae; genus Microcoleus; species Microcoleus sp. B9-D4. The sequence goes on along the minus strand of NZ_JAUBTS010000002.1, from coordinate 104,124 downwards.
CAATTGTACCACCAATCAGTGTAGTACCAATGTGACCGTTAGCTAGGGTTTGTTCGTCGGGACTGAAAGCTAAACAGCTTGTCCGCAGTGCTACCAAGGTATTTCCCAGACTTTGTTTAAATTTCTTATTTGCTACATCCCACAACTTGATACTGCCGTCAAAAAACTCGTGGTTGCTGGCACTGGCAAGAGTTTTTCCGTCGGGGCTGAAAGCAACATCAATTACCGCACTACTATGTCCGGTGAAGGTATGGAGTAATTCTCCTGTAGAAAGGTTCCAAAGTTTGATGGTTTTGTCCAAACTGCCGCTGGCAATAATGTTTTGATTGGGACTAATGGCGACGGAATTAACAACATCTGAATGATCTTTGAGAGTGTGCAGGCATTTCCAATTGAGCAACTGTTTCCAGATTAGCGGTTCAACAGCGGGGTTTTGACAAATTACGGGGAGCCAGCTAATACCAGGCAATTCTTTATTCTTAGCATCTTCCAACTTTCGCCTCGCTTCCCGCACGGCTGTGTACAAAGATTGGCTATTGGCAAAGGCGGCGAGAAAATCCTGCAAAAATTTTTGTGCGGCTTCGTCTGGTACGACTTCCCGCATGACAATACTTTGGGGTAAGTACAATTTGGCTAGCTGGTTAGCTATCCCTAAGCCGTCACAGGAGTTGAAAATTGCTAACTGCAATCCTTTGGCGATCGCAATTTTCATGGCATTTTTCAAGTCATCAATACTGATACTTTCAGAATCGCTGATATCAAACTCACCAATTTGACCGTCTGGTAGGGTTGAACTATGACCTGCAAAAAAGAAAATGTGCCACCCTTGTTCGTCTCGCAAATACTCCAGCAAGTCGGCTTTTTTGGGCTGGGTTAAAGGTGTAATTTCGGCACCGCGTTCAGCTAAATTATTTAATACTTGACGGTCAAAGCCAATATTAATCCCGTCAGTATTGCCAAATACTGCTAAAATTCTCACCGCTGATTTCCGACAGTCAGATTTTTTAAAGCTTGGCGGTTTAACAGTTAAGGTACTCAGAGAAATTTCTGAATAATGATAAGTTTCAGAAAAGAAATTCCATGCCGGCCAAGGTAGTCTCCGCAAGTTAGCATCGTCTGTTTGCAAAATAACTCTAATCTCATCGTTGGGCTGCAAGTGCTGCTGCAACCCATCGAGTATTTTTCTCCAGGATTTTTCACTGGAATTGAGCCATTGATTGATGTTGGATGCCAGGTTTTGTGCCGCGAGATTGTTAAAGACTTTCGCTCCTTCCCCTTGAACTTTGATGCGTGGTATGCAGCCATCATTATTCCTTGCAAAATTTGACTGCCAATCCTTCAAGGAATCAAGAATCTCAATATCGCCTAGGGCTGGCAGTCTGCCAACATCTCCCCAGATTAAGCTAAATGGCGTTACATCTTCTCGAATTTCCAGGTTAACCGGGAATCCTTGCTCAAAACTTCCTTCCATGATGGTGAGGATGACTTGTTTTTTCATAGGTGGCTCGGGGATTTTCAATTATTAAAAAGTTTCTGTGACGCTGGCATCTCCCAGAAGGAGTTTAACACTAAATCTTTCTCCCGGTTCAACGCTAAAGGTGAGTAAAACAGCGTTATCTGTACTGCCAGTTTGTTTATGCAATTGAGGAATCGGATTTCCGAATTCATCTAACACGGTTATTTGTAAACCAACTGGCAGGTAAACTGCATCCCCTGATGGATCGATCCATATTTTAGTGTCAATTTCTTCGTCTTTTGGTGTCAGTTCAACCGTCAAATTAACGGATTGATTTGCACCCAAATGAATCTGTTTTGCTCTTTCTACAGATTCTAGTTTTTCTTGGTTCGACCCTCGCGATCGGTTGCGTTGACTGCGAGTTAATACCAACCCTACTGGCTGATAGCCTTCACCAAAAATATTTTCATACATTTGTCTCACATAAATTAGCATCGAATCCTGCGTAATTTGCCCTAAATCGCTAACGGTCACTTTTAATAATTCGGCTAGGCGACCCGAGCTGTAAAGTTGTTCTATGCGATCGTATTCTGAACGCTCGCTTTCAAAAGCCAACAATGTACTACCTGATTCTATTTTCTGTACTATCAAAGGTTTTTCTAGAACCGATCCGAGGCGCTTGACAATTGCTTGTAATTGCAAATTGTCGGGATTCTCAAGCTCGATCCTAATGCGCCACCAAACCCGATCGGTTTCTCTACGCTCTTGAGAAGAGTCTCTTTTAAATCCTCGTTCTGCCAATTGATCGGGAATATCGATGGATTCAATATCCAGAGACTGATCGTATCTGAGAAGATTTCTAATATATTTATAAAGACGATCGGATAACTCATTTTTGGTTTGACCGTAGCTTTTATTATAAATAATTGCAATTTCTGAAGATTTTTTTCTAGCAAGTATGCCGTGCAGATTGTCTTTATCGTTGGGAGTAATGCTTTGGGGTTTTTCTGTTTGCTTGTAAGTTTTTTTGGCTTGACCCAAAGCTTTGTATAGGTCTTCTAGATACCAGTTTTTTTCGGCTAATTCTTCCAATTCTTTTCTGTTCATGTCAGCGACTCTGTAAAAAAATAACAGGACTTACGCTAGGGGCCAAGAAACCGGGTTTTTTACCGAATCAGTCGTCTACAATCAAGTATTTTCGTAAAAAAACCCGGTTTCTAAACACTCGTGCGTAAGTCCTCAATAAGTTGAAATTTCCAAAAAGTATGACACCTGTCATATCTCGTCATATCGCAAGTAATATTCATGCCTCCCTAATCTAGCGATCGTAAATCTAGTTGACTTGGAGACAAGAGTATGAATTGCAAAGTCTTGATTTCACCCCTCCTCATTGGCTCGATCGCACTCGGCAACATAACTTTGGTACTAGCGGCAGTTTCAGGTGCTTCAATCGCTCCCATCGCCCTTGGGTTAGCCACGACTAACATGATACCCCGAATTTGTAAGGATCGAGATGGGAATGAATACCCCTGTCCTTGATTGATACTAAATCTCAAACAAGTGCGATCGCACTTAAGTAAATCCACCTAAAAAACACAATTACCCGATACCCGAATTCTTAAAGAAGTCGGGTATCTCACCGCGCGATCGCATTTTACATTTAATTAGAACCACCTAATTGCTTGAGACGCTGACGAGCCTTACCAATATAAAAGTCTTCATCTGGCTCATCGGACTTAGCATATTTCAGACAGTTTTTCCAAGATTTCACAACTTCTGCATCATTCCCCAGATTTTCTTGCACTTGGGCCATGATGCCATAAGTTAAACCCCGATCTCTCTGTAGTTTAACAGCATCTTGCAACTTGTCCAAAGCTTCTTCATAGCATCCTTGTTCCTTCCAAGCCCAAGCAAGGTAAGTTAACAACCCTGCTTTGACTATTTTGTCATACTCAACTTTCTCAGTTTCCAGCAGCTTTAAACCGTTCCCTATTTTTTCAACTGATTTTCGCAAATCTTTATATTCAATGATATACAAACGGCCCAACTTGCAGTAAGCAGCAGCCAAGCCTAGGAATGCTGCATCCTGATATAGTTCCATAGCCCGATCGACTTTCCCGGCTTCCTCATGCATCAATGCTTGATTATAGTAAGTCACTGCATTATCTGGGTTAATTTTAAGAGCAAGCTCGAACTCCTTTCTAGCTTCAACTAATTCGCCAGCTTGTTTTAAGTTCAACCCCCGATTGTTAGCATCCTTCGCCAAACCTAAAGGGGTTATTGGATCTTGAATAGGGCTGGATTTAGGAACCTCTGGCTGTTTGACTTTCCGGCGTTCCCATTCTCCCTGTGTCTCTTCTTTTCCAAATAGCCAATCCCGATTTTCTTCCTTACATCGAGAGTGAAACTTCAGAACAAAACACCATTTGTCCGAACCAGTAATTGTTTTGGAATTCGTTACGCCCCGCTGGTCTTCCATGATGTTCAATTGTTTCAGACAGTGAAGGGCATTGCGGATTTGCTCTTTGTCTAAGGTTTTACCCCATTTCTGTGTCAGCTCAACCAGATCCTGTAGCCTTGTCTTTTTCACCCACAGGTGAGTTCCTTCCCAACGAGTGTTGATATATTTTTGAAGGCTTTCACAATTATTAAATTTTTCCAAATCCCCGTCAGTAAAGCAGTGTAAAACTTCAATTAATAGCTTTGCACTCTCTTTACCTTTCTTCCAGTTAAGATTCCGACCACTATTGTTCTGCATGAGCGAATCCAGAAAAAGGTTTGACAAACCTTGGGACTCCCAAGGTTAAATTGCAAGGTTTATACTTTCCCAAGCTCCTAACCGCGATTATACCAAGGTTTCAGCCACCTTGGAAAAATTTGCTTGGGTTAATTTAATCTTCTATTGTAAGTGGGGTAAGTCAAAAAGCCCGTCTTTGACTGGCTTTTGAGAAAATTTTTAATTCAGTTCGATTTGCATACACTTCTTTGAGGAGGGTGATTATGGATCGCATAGATAAATTGAGGTTGGCACTGGAACAATATTCTGATCGCACTCCTCAAGATGAGCGGTTATGTAAGCTAATTCTAGCAATTTGCTCGGAATCACGGGATAATCCGCAGCGTCGAAAATTGGTCGATCGATTATTGCGGCAACTGCAACTGTTACCAAAATTGTCAAAAAGTTCTCATCCCTATTATTATGAAGCAGTTAATAAAACTTGGGAATGGTTAGAGAAGCACCTTCACGAGTTTAATCCCCGACGTTCTCCGATTCAAGCCAGTCTGACGACTTGGATTAACGCTTATCTCAGATATCGAATTCACGATTTACATACTACCAAAAATCAAAAAGAGCTGTCCTTAGATTTAGACGCTTTAGAACGCAGCGGATTTTACAATGACTATTTAGATGGTTTGGAGATGGAAATCGAACGGATTGAAAAACAAGCTTTAGCTTGGAAGATAGTACAATACATCAGGCGAGATCCCGAACAAAAACTTCGGAAATGTCATCCTCGAAACCGTCCCGACTGCAACTGTCAAATTCTTGTTCAAAGATTGTTTTTGCAGCAGTCGCCAGAAAAAATAGCAGTCATCGCCCGACAGTTAAATATCAAGACACAGACTATTTACTCTTTTTGGAAAAGGACGGGATTGTCCAAACTGCAACGAATTGGCCGACACATTGCTCAAAAAAATTCTGATTTTATGTCTGGCTGATTGCTGATTGTCTGAATCTGGCGCCATTTATACGCCAGATTTAGAAAGGATCTCGCCCTTCATTGAATTTGGTTTTTTCATAATCTACCAACACAAGGATAACCACAATGTCAGGAGAACAAACTAATCCCATGCGATTTAAGGGTGTTGCCAGCGATGGACTTTTCAAAGGCAAAGTCATTGAGGGCAAACTCGACATCAAAGTCAACGTCGAGTCGGTTACAGATCAACCCAAAGAAGAACCGAAGCCGGCACCTTTTGGTTGGGAGACAATTTTATTCGCGGTGTTTTTTTTGTTAGTTCTTAATCAAGCAGCAGGCGACCCCGGAGGCATGAGAAAATACCAAATTCCGCAAAGGTCTTCTCACCATCAGATTTTACCACAATAGGGAGAACAGGCATCAGCCAATCGCAATTATATCCATCTCCCTGAGTGTGAGGTGGATGTAAAACCTCGATTCCCGGTAGTTTGTGTAAAGTTATGCTACAAAGACTGAAACTTTGCATAAAAACTAAAACTTACTCCAGATAAATAAGTAGCGATGGAAGTTCAGCGAGTTAACCCCACACTCTTTGTGAAGTTATATTACAAAACGCATAAAAACTCCGACGCACTTCAGATAGATCAATATCAGCCCCAAGTTATCGAATTAATCAAGGTGCAAAATGTCTAATATATCGATCGGCAATCTGAACGACAACTATTTCTCCATCGACTTCGCAGGTAAAACTGACCCCACAGACACCTATCGTTTTAATCGGCTGAATACAGGCAGCTTTCGAGTTACGGCTGAAGGATTTAGTTCCATTGTCGGGATGCAACTCCTCGACAGTCAGGGAAAAGTCGTCAAAGACATCGAAACCAACGGCACAAACTCGGGAACTTTTAGCATCGATAACTTGGGTGCAACCAATTATGCACTCAAAATTTCTGCACCCTCCCGCGATACAAATTATCAAGTTAGTTTAACCCCAGATGGCAAAGTTGACCCGCTGACAGGTTTAGGGGTTGACTCCGGCTTTTTCGCGACAGATTCAACGGGTCAAGTTGGCTTTGACTGGCTGCACGACGGTGGCAATTATAAAGGTGAAGTTGCCATTTTCAGCGTGCTGGGAATGGAGAAATTTACCCCTGGTTCTCAGGAATTTATCAAAGAAGCAGCAAGACGATCCCTGACCAATTCTACCTTTGGTCACGTAGTAATTTCTGACCCCACAGAAGGTGCCAATCCGCTATTTAACGGCAGTTTAGGAGAAGCAAATTATAACGCAGGGCAGTACAGCGGCGCGAAAACATTTCCGATGAAACCTGGAGAGGCTTTTGCGGTGATGCTGGTGCCAAATGGTACGGTGCAAGATGTGTTTAAAAATCCCGGTGCAGGCGGTGACAAACGCCCGCTGTTGTCATTATCTAGCACTAATCCAGATGATGCTTGGTTGTACGGTCAAGTAGCAGATGTCACTGGCAACGGTAAGGCCTTTGCAATGGAAGATCAGCGCGTCGATCAGGGTTCAGATAAAGATTACAACGATTTGGTTTTCAATTTAACAGGTGCGACGGGGAAAGCACCGGCAATAGAGAAAGTTATCGATCCAAGTAAGGATTGGACTAAACTTGATGGCGGCAAGAAATTGATCGATTATGTCAAATCAAAGCAGCCGGTTGTGGAACCGCCTGTAGTTGTAACGCCACCGATTGAGACAAAACCGCCTGTGGCTGTCGCGCCTCCTGTGGAAACGCCACCGATTGATCCAAAACCGCCGGTTGCTGTCGCGCCTCCTGTGGAAACGCCACCGATTGAGACAACGCCACCTGTGGAGACAAAACCACCTGTGGCTGTCGCGCCACCGATTGAGACAACGCCGCCTGTGGAAACGCTGCCTGTGGCAACGCCGCCTGTTGCGACAACGCCACCTGTTGCAACGCTGCCGACCCCTCCAACACCACCCGTGCAACCGCCTACGATCGCCCCTGAACCACCTCTAGTTGGACTTGAGCCGATCGATGATCTGTCGCAGCCGATCGACCCCGAACCGCCGATTGAAACCGTATTACCGATTAGTTCGCCGCCAGAAAATCGCGCCTTTATCGGCATCATCGATACTGGGTTTGCGACGAACAATCCCGATTTGGATTACTCTAAAGTGACTATGGGGCGCGATCGCATTGACAAAGATAGCAATCCTTTGTTTACTGCTGGCACTGGTAACGAACACGGCACATTTAGCTGGGGTTTAGTGAGTGCGATTCAAGGCAACGATAAAGGCATTGATGGCTACAACGATAAAGCCAATGTGTACCTAAGTCGGGCAATTGGTTCTGGGGAATGGGATTTAGCTTTAACTGATTTTGTGGGTGAGGCGAAAGCACAAAAGAAGAAGAATGCGATCGCACTTCTTCCCCTCGATTTAACTCAAAAGAATGCTGACGGAACCATTACCACTCGTTACGAATTTACGAACCGAGAACGTGCTGCATTAGAAAATGCGCGTCAGAATGGAGTGCTGTTAGTTGTAGCGGCTGGGAATGACGGCGGCGTGATGTCTGTTTTGGGTCAATCTTCCCAGGAGTTTGAGAATATTCTGACGGTTGGTTCATCTGATGGATTTGGGCGATCGGATTATTCCAGCTATGGCTATGGTTTGGATATTTTAGTGCCCGGAGGTGCGATCGACAATCCGACTTTATCGACTGTTGGCGATGATATTGGCACGATGTCGGGAACTTCGGCATCGGCGGCTAAGGCGGCGGGGATGGCGTCTAAGGTTTGGGAGAGTAATCCCGATTTGAATCCTACTCAAGTGATTGACATTTTGACCGGAAGTGCGATCGATTTGAAGGAGCCCGGATGGGATGAAGAAACGGGTTTTGGGGTTGTGAATTTGAATAAAGCTGTGCAATTGGCGAAGGAAACAGCGCCGCAAGCTTATATTCCGACACCTTTCTCGAATCCGACAACTTGGGGTTTAGAAGGACAAGTTAGCCCCTGGGAACGGGCGGTTAATTTGAGTGGTGTGACGGATGGAGGTAAAATTGCTGTCCAGATTAACGGTGGTGTTAATATTCGTCCCACTGCTGATACTTCCAGTGCTGCTGTCGGTAAAGTCAGTCCTGGGACACAACTGGAATTTGACTACCAGACTCAAGGTGAATTAATCAACGATCCTAATGGTGAAGGTAGCAGTGATGTCTGGTATCACCTGGCAGATGGTAGCGGTTTTGTATCTGGTTTGTACGTCACCAATGTCCAAGATATCCCATCTACACCGCCAATTGACAATCCCGTGCAGCCGCCGATAGACAATCCCGTACAACCGCCGATAGACAATCCCGTACAACCGCCAATTGACAATCCCGTACAACCGCCAATTGACAATCCCGTACAGCCACCAATTGACAATCCCGTGCAGCCGGCGCCTAATTCAATTTCTCTCAACGGGCGCACCATTGGTGGCAATTTCTATCCTGTTTTCCAGAATTATCAAGGGACATTGGGCAATCCCATTTCAGATGTCACCAACTCTAATGGTGCGAGCTATCAGCTATTTGAGAATGGGTCGATCGTCAGCAGTAAAAATGGAACTTTTCCCCTTTATGGTGCTATCCGTCAAGCATTCTTGAATACAGGTGGATTGGATGGCTGGTTGGGCGCTCCGAAGAGTGGGGAAAAGGGGTTGGGAAATGGGAATCTTATTCAATACTTTGAGAAGGGCTATATCTACTGGAATGGAGGTAAGGCGACGGCTTACAAAGAAGGGACTGGTTTGCCATCTGTACCTGTTCCACCTAATCAGCCAATCTCTGGCAAAGGTAATACAATTCGCACAGGTGAAGGAGGAAATTTCTTTCCCGGTATACTTTCAAGCATTGAGAAAGACTACAATGCCATTCGCAAAAACTATGAGGATTCTCTGCCTGTATCAGGTAAAGGCTTTGAACCATTGGGTCAATTCCGTCCCAGTGATTTTGATGATCATTGGTGGGATTTACAGACAGGCGCTAACGAGGTTTATTTTAACGAAAGAGATCCTAAGAATGACTCTTACTTTCATCCAGATGTTCAAAAAGTTGAACGCAGTACACAAGTACATGAAGTCTATGTAAAACTTTCCCAAACTCTGTTTAAAAATCGAGTAATTGCATCTAAGTCAGGTTATGCTTATGACCAAGACTACATCAAGAACCAACCAATAGGGGGTACTCTTGGTTGGATTCACTCTGGGATTGATATGTCAGCTTTGGCCACAGATGTGATTCACTCGCCAGTCGATGGCATAGTTGTTCAAGACCTACCTAACTATCCAAACAAATCAGATGTTCCTTTCAGTGGAAGGGCTATTTGTGTTCAAGAAAAGGTAGACGGAACACTTGTCAATCGTTTTTGGTGGTATTTACATCTAGAAAGTGGTACAAGTAGAAAGGGTGAATCAGTCACAGCTAAGACAACAGAGATTGGTCGTCCATCTGGGTCTATACCAAACTTGGCTACTCACCTTCATTTGACTGTTGCAACGACATCAGATGTGGATGCAGCTTTAAATATCCAATCACCTAGTGTAACCCAACCACAAACTGCGATCAATAAAATGACAGCAATAACAATGAGTCCTTTACAGGCTTTTTGGGAAGCACAAAATAAAGTTCTTAGATAGTCGGATTATCGATCGTCCTTTCTAATAATTCAGAAAGGCTCTCGCCCCTCATCATTCATCAATCATGGCGAGATCCCTTCTTACATCCGCGTTAATCTGCGTCCATCTGCGGTTAAAAAAGACCGATCGCCCTTTCTAATAATTCAGAAGGGCGATCGCTTCTACTTGTAGGATGGAATAACCGCTTGCATCTGGCAATTTTCATGACCAACCCCATCCAGCAAGAAGCCCGCCAAATTCTCGACACTCTCGCCTTTACCCCCTTCGATCGGTGCCATCCCCTCAGCCGCGACTTCGACACCATTCCTGCTAAAGTTGGTTTGTACGCCTTTCGACATCGCACTGAAGGATTGCTCTACATCGGCAAAGCCAAGAACCTCCGCGATCGACTGCGAGGTGGTCACAAAGCCTTCCTCTGGGGCTGGCTCGATCGCTACGATCCAGATGATGTAAGGATTGCCTTTGTTACCCTCAACCAATGGCAAAAACCAGGGTTATTATATGAATTAGAAACCCTCATCCTTCAAGCTACAAATCCTCCCTACAACGTTAAAATCCCCAGAGAACAATGACTCAAACACTTAAGATCCAACACTTGCCACCAGAAGCTATTCATTCGCTGATGACCCATTTGCCTGACTATGTGAAAGTCGCTTTGATGGCAAAAGCTACAGAGCTAGAATGTTCTCTGGAAGCTGCGATCGAAATGGCGATCGCTAGTTTCTTAGACTCAGAAGCTTTGAGCTTTGAAGATTGTCTATTATCGCAACGTCTTAAGGAATCAGAATTGGTAGAATTTCCCCAAAAGAAATAGGGTGCGATCGCCCGTTTTATAATCAATCATGGCGATCGCTCCTACCAGTGCTCATGCACCCCATCCAAAACCCAACTTCCCTGAACTATGTCATCAGGTAACATCCTAGCTGTCACAGATGTTCTCAATTTCCTTGTCAGTGGAATCGATAAAACTACCCTCGAAACAGAACTTACTGCTTCGGGTTGGATATTCACTCCAGCTAGAGGTGGTTCAAAAAGCGGTGCAGGTACAATTTGGACAAGCCCAGACACTCAATACAGTGTCAGAATTATGACTCAACCTGATGGTTCATCCTATGCTCGTGTTTACAATGGCCCAGGAGGAGGTGCACCCGCAGAACAACCCCTAAACGCATCAGGAAAACCTGGAAGTCGTGGAGACACCCACTTTATTCTGCTCCCTTAATCCCATTTATTCGTCAGATTATGAACTTTCAACAAATTTGGCAACAATACGATTTTACCGAATCAGAATTGCTATCGATGGGGTGGCAATTTCCCTATGATTATGTCCTCAATCTCAACTACTATTGGCAGATCAATTCAACTAATTCTACTTCTGAAGTTGCTACAAATGACCAATTTTTAAACATTATCCTCAAAACCTGCATTCGACTTGATGTACAACTCAACCCAAATCCCGATCAGTTAAATCAAAAGCCTGCGAACCTCGGCACAATCGTCGGCTGGGGACAAGTTACTCCTTCTCCTTGGTTAGAAAATCTATCCCTTTCTCCTAATGAGTGGCTGCATCTGTTATTTGAAATTGGTGGAAATAACAAAATTGAAGCTGTTTGTCGATCGCTAGTTGTCGAACAATTGGTCAAACAACCCTTAGCACTCAGTTCATAAAAGGAGATAAATACCATGTCATCCCCAGAACTAAACCTAGCCGATAACTGGGAATTCACAGAATTATGGGTAGATCCGACAGCATCACCACCTTACGTCCTAATTTTACTCGGTGACAGTTCAGGTAATAGCTGTGTCTACGATCCTGCTCAAAATTATCAGATTGTATTTACGAGTTCAGATTATCAAGAAGCTAAACTCTGGCTATTAGAAGATGAATACGAACGAGTAGAACGTCGGTTACAATTGGAAGCAGCATGACCCCTATTTTCGAGAAAATGGGGAAGAGCGATCGCCCTTGATCTGCCAGAGTCAGAAAGGATATCACCCATCATTCATCAAAAGATCGAGATATCTTCTTACATCCCCGTTAATCTGCGTCCATCTGCGGTAAAAAAAGAGCGAGATCCCTTTCTAAGGATAATTCAGAAGGGAGCTCGCTTCTGCTAAATTTATGATATAATTACCCATCAGTTACAGCTAGACTTGCCCACTTCTTTTGATATAAAGGAGTAAAGCCCGTGAAAATAGAAGAATTACTGCAAAGAAAAGGGATTATTCACCGCGATCCAGAAATTATGAGCGGTGTCCCCGTATTTGTCGGCAGCCGTGTCCCCTTAAAGACTTTTTTCGACTACCTCGAAGGTGAAAGCGGTTTCGCAGAATTTATTAATGATTTTCCTTACCTAGAAAGTCAGGCAATTAAAGTGCTAGAAAATCTAACTAAAATGATGCTCTCGCTAGAAAATCCTTCAAATGCTTATACTGCTTGATGAAAATCTCTTGAGTCAAAAACTCAAGCAACCTTTCTTAGACGAGGGTCATTCAATCAGCAATGTTTATGACATGGGGTGGAGAGGGCTAAAAGACAGGGAAATTCTGGAGAGATCGGAGAATCATCCTTTTGATGTTTTTATCACTGCTGATAAAAATCTTCCCTATCAACAAAATCTCGCAAGTCGTGTTATTACAATTGTGGTCTTAGATTCTAGCAGTACGAGGCCCGACCATCTGGTACCTTTGATGAGACAAGTTAGCACTATGATATCGTCGCTGCCAGCAGGTTCGGCAGTTCGCATTAATGATGCTGGGGATGTTGTTTCCATTAGTCCTTGAGCGAGAGCCCTTCTTACATCCGCGTTAATCTGCGTTAATCTGCGGTTAAAAAAGAGCGAGATCCCTTTCTCAGCCAGATTCAGAAAGGATCTCGCCCATAATTCCTTCTTTAAAAAGTTGAAAAATTACAAAGCAAACACAATTCTGAGAGCTCGATCGATTTTTAGTAAAACCTCTGGCTCAACTTCACCTCGGATATCCACCAATCGAGAAAAATAATCTATAGGGCGCGTTTGCAAACAATCTGCAAGAGATTTTTTTGTTAATCCATTTGCTTCTGAAGGTTCAATCTCCACATTACTTCTAATCTTGGCTTTCTTTTCACTCCAAGCAGTAATTGGAACCACCTGAATTATGGGAACTCTCTCATTATAAGTATTGTTAGTCACAATAATGCAAGGTCTAATTTTTCCAGTTTCAGAACCCCTAGTAGGGTCAAGATTGACTTCAATAATTAGCCCCCGTTTCAGTTTTATTCCTTCGGCCATTCTTCTAAACCTAATTCCGCCAATTCCTGTAACTCAGTCTCTTCTGCATAGACTTCCGCATAGAGCATCGCCGATTCTTTCAAATGCTCGGTTTCTAACGCTAATTCCAACCGTTGAATCGCTATTCTAACCAATTCACTAGGATCTTTAAATCCATAGTTTTGACAGAGTTCTAAAAATTTTATCTGAGATTCATCTAGTTTAAATGTTTGCTCTTTCATAGTAAAAATACTAGGAAGGTTCGGGAAGTTAGTTGTGTCAAAAGCTGTTTTTATGAAGCCACTATTTATATGATAACATACATTCGTAGATAGTGCCAAAAAACTAGCAAGTATTAATAACACCATATTCACCCCAAAACTATGAAAAAAATCATCATTGGCATCATGGGCCCCGGCGAAAGTGCCACATCAACAGACTTAGAAAACGCCTATCAACTCGGACAACTCATCGCCGAAGCAGGATGGATATTGCTAACTGGCGGTAGAAATGTTGGCGTCATGGATGCCGCCAACAAAGGAGCAAAATCAGCTAACGGTTTAACAGTCGGCATCCTTCCGGGAAATGACACTCGCGGCATTTCTGAATCTGTAGATATTGCCATTGTCACCGATATGGGAAACGCCAGAAATAACATTAACGTTCTTTCTTCAGATGTAATAATTGCCTGCGGTATGGGCACGGGCACTGCTTCGGAAATCGCCCTCGCCCTCAAAGCTAACAAACAAGTTATATTGTTAAATCACAGCGCCGAAAGTCAACTTTTTTTTAAAGGTTTAGCACAATTTAACATCTTTGTGGTAAACAATGCTGTAGAGGCTATGAATCAAGCTCGCGAAATCCTAGCAAATCCAAGATGAAATCCAAGATGAGAGTAAGCAAATTCAACTTTTGTGCGATCGGCATTTTTCTGACTTTGGGGATTTTCGTCACTACCAAAGCAGACGGAAGAATTGCACAGTTCAGTTTCAGCAACAAATCCACTCCCAAATTAGCACAAACCCTCCCTCCTCCTCCCCCTTCCGCACAGCCTGTTACCGAACAAGAAGCGCCACCTATTCGCAGCGAATCAGTGCCGGAACAAATAGCTTTAGCAACCCATTTGCAGACCATCAAAGCTAGAATGTACGGTGCTTACTGGTGTCCTCACTGTCACACGCAACAAGAACTTTTCGGCAAAGAAGCATTTACCGCGATTACTTACATTGAGTGCGATCCTAGAGGCAAAGATGCTCAACCGGATTTGTGCAAAGCTGCCAATATTAAAGCTTATCCCACTTGGGAAATTCGGGGTAAATATTACACGGGCCGACAATCTTTGGAAAAACTGGCTATTTTATCCGGTTATAAAGGCAGCAGCAATTTTCTGCCACCAGTTCCCTCTCCTTAAAAATATCTAAATTAGCTAGCACTCGCACTCGCCCACTAAGAAACCGGGTTTTTGAACCGAGATTGACGGTTTTAAGCAATTATTTTGGTTAAAAACCCGGTTTCTCGCCACCCGTGTGTCCATGACTATAAATGTAAGGTGCTGATGGCGCACCTAAAATTATGATTTTTATGAACCCAACTTCTGAATAATATGAATTGACATGAGAGTGAGCTGGTTATTTAATTGTAATTAGGCGGACAGATATATGTCAATTTCAGACTAGCAGTTATTCAGGAGACTGAAGCGATGCAGTTACAATTTAGCAATAAACAAATAATCTGGAGCAGTTTGCTGTGCTTTTCGGCAATTGCCTTTCCCCTAACAAGCCAAGCTATAACAGTACAACAAGTACCGAATCCCCGCCAATCAAATAACACTTGGGTAACAGACAAGGCAAACATTCTCAGCGACAGCACCGAAACTCAGCTAAATCAAATGATTTCGGATTTAGAGGCGAAAAACGGCTCAGAAATCGCTGTTGTGACAGTGCCTGATACTAAGCCATCGGCGACACCCAAAGCATTTGCTACAGAATTATTTAACTTTTGGGGTATTGGGAAGAAAGGTAAAAATAACGGAGTTTTATTGTTGATTTCGTCGGGGGAACGCCGCGTTCAAATTGAAACAGGTTCTGGCCTTCAAAGTATTTTACCCGATGCACAGGTAGTGGGAATTATTAAAACCGAAATTACGCCCCGATTTAAACAGCAGGACTTTGACGGGGGTACATTAGCGGGGACAAAGGCGTTAGTAAATGTTTTACAAACTCCGATGGTAAATGCTCAATCTCAAACCACGCTGCCTTTGGCTCCAATCGTACCATCTCAAGGGGTGAAACCGTCACCAATACCTAGTCAATCGCCAGTTATTAGCAATAGTACATCCACAGGTGAAGATTCATCGAATTTAATCTATGGCTTACTTGGGTTGTTATTCACAGCATTCATAGCATTTATACCTTGCTTCATTATCTTCAGGATATTTAGCAGCTTATTTTCTCGGATATCTCGTTACCGCCACCGCCGTTATCCGCGCAATTACAGCAGTAACAATCGCAATTACGGCAGTCACAGTCCCAATTACAGCAGTAACAATCGCAATTACAGCAGTCACAGTCCCAATTACAGCAGTAACAATCGCAATTACAGCAGTCACAGTCCCAATTACAGCAGTAACAGCGTCGATTACAGTAGCACTAGCAACAGTAGTAGCGATGATTGCGGTGGCTACTACAGCAGTAATAGCAGCGACTACAGTATTAGCAACAGCGACTGCGGAGGTAGCTTTGGCGGTGGAAACTCCAGCGGTGGCGGTGCGGGTGCCGATTACAGCAGCAGCATTAGCAGTAGCGACTATAGCAGTAGCAGCAGTAGCGACTACAGCAGTAGCAGCAGTAGCGACTATAGCAGTAGCAGCAGCGACTACAGCAGTAGCAGTAGCGACTACAGCAGTAGTGGGGGTGGCGGTGGGGATTGGTAATTTGGGAATGCAGGTAGAAACCGAGTTTTTTTAACAGGAATTAGTCCCCCTCTGCGGGGACTTCGTTTGTTTAATTGCGGTTTCAACCGCCCAACTCGCTAGGGGGTAGTTAACTAAAATACTCCTCAACAATTTTCAAAATCCGCGAGGCGGCCAAACCGTCCCCAAAGGGATTAATTGCCATTGCCATTGCGTTGTATGCTTCGGAATTGCTCAGCAAGTCTACCGCTGATGCTGTAATTATATCAGAATTAGTACCTACAAGTTTAGCGGTGCCTGCGGAAATTGCCTCTGGTCTTTCTGTGGTTTCTCGCAATACCAAAACAGGCTTTCCCAAACTCGGTGCTTCTTCTTGCAAGCCGCCGGAATCTGTGAGGATTAAATGGCATCTCTGAATCGCTCCTACTAATTCTGCGTAATCTAAAGGTTCAGTTAAAAATACTCTGGGATGGTTGCCCAAAAGAGCTTGCAAAGGTTCTCTAACAGTGGGATTTCGGTGTAGAGGTAAGAGCAAGGCTGTATCGGGAAATTTATCTAATATTTGGAGAAAGGCCTTAGCAATTCCTGCTAAGGGTTCTCCCCAATTTTCGCGGCGGTGGACTGTTGCTAAGATAGTGCGATATTTGCTCCAATCTAAGTTAGGAATGTTGCATTCTGGTTCGCGTTTGGCGACAGAAAGCAAGGCATCGATGACTGTGTTGCCTGTACGGTGAATTTCTCCCAAAACCCCCGATCGCACTAAATTCTCTTGGGCCAGCTCTGTCGGGGCAAAATGCAGCCGTGTGAGCTGAGATATCAAGCGTCGGTTAGCCTCTTCGGGGTAAGGATTGAATACGTCGTCTGTTCGCAATCCGGCTTCTACGTGACCTACGGGTATTTTCTGGTAAAATGCAGCCAAAGTAGCGGCAAACGCAGTTGTTGTATCGCCCTGAACTAAGACGATTTCGGGCTGCAATTCTTTAAAGGCGGCTTCCAAACCCTGCAAACTCCGGGATGTAATATCCGTCAAGGTTTGCTGGTGCTGCATAATTGCTAAATCCCGATCGGCTTTTAGATCGAACATTCGCATTACTTGCTCGACCATTTCTCGGTGCTGACCGGTTAAAATTACTTGGGTGTCAAAGGTTGGCGAACTTTTGAACTGTTGAATTACTGGGGCTAGTTTAATCGCTTCCGGGCGAGTTCCTAAGACGATGCAAACGCGGTGTGTGGCTTCGGGCATGGTAAAATTGGGTAGTTGAGATTTGCGAGGCTCTTAAAGGCTGAAGATTTTAGAGCAGGTTTGAATCGTTGGTTAACAAGATTTATTTTTTTATGAACCGCAGAGGGCGCAGAGGGCGCAGAGGAGGGAGAGAAGAGAGAGAAAGTGGTTTGACGTTGGGTGGGGGCGGGTTTTTGAGATTGTGAGTTTTAGCCAATTATTGTCGGTGAAACCCGCCCCTACAGGATTATTGATATTAGTACATTTTTGTTAATTGCTTATGCCCTATCGGTACATTTTATTTTACAAACCCTATGATGTTTTAACTCAATTCACTGACAACTCAGGGGAAGCTAAACGCAGCACTCTCAAAGATTATATTCCTATTCCTAACATTTATGCAGTGGGAAGGCTCGATCGCGATAGTGAAGGTTTGTTGCTGCTAACCGATGATGGACAAATGCAGCACCGCCTCAGTGACCCGAAATTCGCTCATCCCCGTACTTACTGGGTGCAAGTGGAACGAATTCCTGATGCAAGTGCGATCGCCGCTTTGCAGACAGGTGTCACCATTCAAGATTATCGGACTCGATCGGCAAAAGTGCAATTATTGTTAGAAGAACCCGCTTTGCCGCCCCGCGAACCGCCAATTCGATTCCGCAAAAACGTGCCAACAGCTTGGCTGGAAATGACTCTCACAGAAGGCCGCAACCGCCAAGTACGTCGGATGACCGCAGCAGTAGGGTTTCCGACGCTGCGGCTGGTCAGGTGTGCGATCGGCCATTTGCGTCTGGAAGGCCTCAAACCTGGTGAATGGCGCGAACTAACTCAAGCCGATTTGAGATTTTAGATTTGAGATTTTAGATTGGGGAATTACAGTCAACTGCCTTGACATTTAGGACATTCTTGATAGCTGAAACTTTTACGGCGACTGCATTTCCCTTCTTCCTTCTTCCTTCTGCTTACTTTCGAGGGGGCAAAATAAAACTCTCCTTTCCATCCTGATCTTTTTGCACCTGAGCTCCCAACTTGACAAGAGCTTGTTTCGCCCTTTGACGCACCAACTTATCAGTTGTTTGAGCATAAACCGTACTCCAAGCATTAAACCGCACCGGCACGCTATCGGGATCTCGGCGCAAAAACTCAGCAGTTGCTCGAAACCTCGGCGCCAATGAAGCTCCTTCCGGGGTTCCTTCCACCCAATCAGCGGCCATTTCGTGAGAGCGAATTGACTCGGGAATATCCCCCAACAGCAGCAACTCATCAATACCTTTAGTTCGCCACACTATCCACGATTGGGAATGAAGTTGCGGCGAAAGGGCAAGGGCCCTAGTACCACGCTCTATAAAGTTAACAGCAGTTTCAGGCTTTCCTTGATAAAAAGAAATAGCTGTGGAAAGAAACAGGTAGATGTCAGCCCACCGCGGGTCGCGCTGCGTAACTATGTCAAAATAATCTTGGCTCAGATTGTAGCCCGTCACATCTCGCGCTTCGTCGTCGCCAAAATACTGCAAAAATTTGAGAAATGTCCAATCTGCAATTAAATTATCAAATCCAAAACTAGGGATAGTTTTGAGCATTTTTAGCCGCAGGGCTTCTTGCTGCGCTTCTTGCTGTGCGGCTCGCTTGAAACTGGCAGCAGACATTGCAGAGAGCGACTTTTGGCCCTGAACGCCAACTGGGGAAATTCCGCCTAACTGCCCGCTAGACTGCATGGCGACGACCCCCGCCAGCGCTGCTAGACCGATAGCTCCATTAACGAGCAGGCTCAACCACTTACGCGAAAATTGTTCGATTTTAGCTTCCACGGCACTTTATAAATCCAAGTTTTAAATTAAGTTTATTGAAAGAGAGTAATAATTGGTTGGCGATCGACTAAAAATCTCGTTAAACTGTCCAAAGGGATGGTGGAGCCTCCACACAATAGTTTAAGTAGTAGTTTGAGATTTTTTAGCAATATAAAATCTCAAATCAAAAATCTAAAATCGAATTGAGCCAAATTCAATGAATCAAGCCCGCAGACGCTTTTCTAAGTTACAGGCAGCCCTGTTCAGTGGGGCGATGGCAACAACCGCTTCGA
Organism: Microcoleus sp. B9-D4; assembly: GCF_036705105.1. Lineage (NCBI taxonomy): Bacteria > Bacillati > Cyanobacteriota > Cyanophyceae > Oscillatoriales > Microcoleaceae > Microcoleus > Microcoleus sp. B9-D4. Next base: position 84,831 of record NZ_JAUBTS010000002.1, on the reverse strand, counting down.
TATCTTTGCTCGTTCCCGGCCTGAGTCAATCAGTCCGCGCTGAACTTCAAGATAGCCCCAAAGCTGTCTTAGACGAAGCTTGGCAAATTGTCAACCGAGAGTATGTTGATGGCAGCTTTAACAAGACTGACTGGCAATTGACCCGCCAAGAACTGTTGAGCAAAAACTATACCTCTCGCGAAGCAGCCTACACGGCTCTCCGCAAAGCGCTAGAGAAATTAAACGACCAGTACACGCGCTTCATGGACCCGAAGCAGTACGAAGCGCTGACGAATCAAACCTCTGGGGAACTGACAGGGGTGGGGATGAGGCTGGAAGAAGACGAGAAGACGAAAGCGATTAGGGTAGTCGAGCCGATGGAAAATTCCCCGGCCCTGAAGGCAGGGATTCTAGCGGGCGATACGATTTTGGTGATTGACGGCAAAACTACCAAAGGCATGACTGTCTCGGATGCGGCTCAGGTAATTCGGGGCGACGAAGGTACCAAAGTCACGCTGCGGATAGCTCGTGAGGGCAAAAGCGAATTTGACATCACTCTGACTAGGGCGAGAATTGAGGTAGCCGCGGTTCGCTACAGCCTCAAGAATGAAGGCGGTCAGAATGTGGGTTACATCCGTTTGCAAGAGTTTAGCTCCCACGCGGGCGAACAAATGGAGGCGGCGATTAAAAAGCTCTCGGCTCAGAAAGCTGACGCTTTTGTTTTGGATTTGCGGGGGAATCCCGGCGGGTTGCTGCGAGTGAGCATTGATATCGCTCGGATGTGGATGGATACAGGGGCGATCGTCCGCACAGTCGATCGCGCGGGCGATTCTCAGGAAATGAAGGCAAATCGCACTGCGCTCACTGACAAGCCTTTGGTGGTGCTCGTTGACGACAACTCGGCTAGCGCCAGCGAGATTTTGGCCGGTGCTCTGAAGGACAATAAGCGCGCAACTGTGATGGGCGGCCAAACTTTTGGCAAAGCTTTGGTGCAGTCGGTGCATTCTTTGGCTGATGGTTCGGGATTGGCGGTGACGATCGCTCACTACTATACTCCCAACGGTACGGATATCAGCCAGAAGGGGGTTACTCCCGATGTTAAAGTCGAAGTCACCGACGAACAAAAGCTGAAATTAGCTAACAAACCGATGTTGGTTGCGACTAAGGATGATCCTTGCTACGCGCAGGCGATCGCACTTTTGAAAACTACTGCTTCCTCGGCGCGTCCCCTAGCCGCTAATGAGGTTATTGTTCCTAAAAAGTAAGTAGTTGAAACCGTAATTGATTAACCATAAGGATGAAGATGAAACCCGCACCAGCGGGTTTTATTTTTGTATTTTTATCTAGCTTCAGATTGCTAGAAAATGGTTTGTAATAACAGCAAACTATTTAATCCTACTATAATACTAGCCACTAACCAAGCTAAGGCTTTCAGCCAAAATGGATTCACAAACTCTCCCATTAAGTTGCGGTTTGAGGTAAACATTACCAAGGGAATTACTGCAAAGGGTAATTGCAAACTGAGAATCACTTGACTGAAAACCAGTAAATTAGTTGTACTACCTTCCCCAAACAAGATAATTACGATCAAAGCCGGCACAATTGCAATCAGTCGAGTCAGCAAGCGCCGCAGCCAAGGCCGCAGCCTAAAATTCAAAAATCCTTCCATCACAATCTGTCCTGCTAGAGTTGCAGTTAAGGTTGAATTCTGCCCCGAAGCCAATAAAGCAAAGGCAAAAATTGCACTGGCAGAACCCACACCCAGCACCGGAGAAAGCAGTTTGTAAGCATCTTGAATTTCTGCTACTTCTTGATAGCCGGAAAAGTGAAAGCTGGCAGCAGACAAAATCAGAATAGCTGAATTAATAAACAAAGCTATTGACAGCGCTACGGTAGAATCAATTGTGCCAAATTTAATTGCTTCCCATCTTTGATCCGCAGTTTCTTGCCAAGAACGAGTTTGCACGATCGACGAATGCAGGTAGAGATTGTGCGGCATCACAGTTGCCCCCAAAATACCAACCGCAATATAAAGCATTGCCTGATTTTGCAAAATCTCTAGGCTGGGAACATAACCGAGTAAAACTCCTCCGGCATCTGGTTTGGCAAAAATTATTTCGGCAATAAAACAACCGCCAATAATTGCAATAATCGTAATCACCAAAGCTTCGATATAACGAAAGCCTTTACCTTGTAAAAATAACACCATTATCACATCTAGTGCAGTGATGCACACTCCCCAAACTAAGGGAATGCCAAATAGCAATTGCAGTCCGATCGCACTTCCAACAAGTTCAGCTAAATCGCAAGCCGAAATAGCAATTTCACAAAGTATCCACAGCAAAAAACTAACTCGCGGACTGAAATAATCTCGACAAGCTTGTGCCAAATCTCGTCCCGTTGCCACTCCTAAACGCACGCAGAGTGATTGCAGCAAAATTGCCATCAAATTAGATAGCAAAATCACACTTAATAGCGCATAGCCAAACTTTGCTCCCCCCGCTAAGTCAGTCGCCCAGTTTCCCGGATCCATGTAACCCACTGAAACCAAATATCCAGGCCCTGCGTAGGCCAGCATTTTACGCCAGAAACCTTTGCTGTTGGGAACGGGGATGCTGCGATGGACTTCAGGCAAGCTGGGCCTATTTTCCGAGTCAGTCATTGGTTGTACCGTTCAACACTTTTCATATTCTTTTCATAATATGACAAGTTTAGCGGAATTTGATCAGTCGTATGGATCAAATTCCGGCGGAGTCACCGTATATTTTTGGGGTTGAACCGAGGTGCGCGCGATCGACTATGATGAGGTCGATCGACAAAAAGCACTCTTATGTGCGAAGACTCTATTTCAAAACTCTAGTCGCATTGAAAATAGCTGCTAAAGCCACCCCAACATCGGCAAAAACTGCCTCCCACATTGTAGCTAACCCAAAAGCACCGAAAGCAATAAATATGCCTTTGACTGACATGGCAAAAATGATATTTTGCCAAACTATATTGTGAGTTTTCCGGGCAATTTGGATGGCTTCGGCCACCTTAGACGGTGCATCTGCCATAATCACAACATCGGCAGTTTCGATCGCCGCATCGGAGCCCAAACCCCCCATCGCTATGCCGACATCAGCCCTAGCAAGCACTGGTGCATCATTAATTCCGTCTCCAACAAAGACAATTTTATCGCCTTTTCTAGATTGACCGATCAGTTTTTCGATCGCCTCGACTTTTCCTTCGGGTAATAACTCGGCTAAATAGGAATCTAAACCGAGCTTTTTCGCAACACTATCGGCTACAGCTTGATTATCTCCTGTTAGCATCACGATTCGATCAACACCTAGTTTCTTGAGATCGCAAATAGCCTGTACTGCGTCTTCCTTAAGCTCATCAGCAATTAAAATATACCCAGCGTAGCGGTTGTCTACCGCTAAATGCACTACTGTACCTTCAGCATTGCAGACATCGTGAGCAATGTTTTCTCGGTGCAGCAAACGGTCATTTCCCGCCAGCACAATTTGATTATTTAATTTTGCTCGGATTCCGTGTCCTGCTATTTCTTCGTAATCTTTCACATTCGATGAATCTATCTTTCCCCCGTAAGCTTCCATGATAGATGTCGCGACTGGGTGATTTGACTGAGATTCTACTTTTGCTGCTATTTCCATTAACTCAGATTGTGAAAAACCATTCTGAGGGACAATTTGTGCTACTTTAAAAACTCCTTTTGTCAGAGTTCCTGTTTTGTCCAAAACAACTGTCTTGACTGCTGTCAGGGTATCTAAAAAAGTCGAGCCTTTAACCAAAATACCGCGCTTGGCTGCACCGCCAATTCCCCCAAAGTATCCCAGAGGAATGCTAATCACCAATCCGCAAGGACAGGAAATAACTAACAAGACTAGGGCGCGGTAAACCCATAAAAAGCGATCGGCATTAGTTGCTCCTGAAATGAACAAAGGCGGAATTAAAGCCACTGCTAGCGATGCAAATACTACAAAAGGCGTGTAGTAGCTGGCAAATTTGCTGATAAATTTCTCAGTTTCAGCTTTTTTGCTTCTGGCATTTTCTACTAATTCCAGAATTCGGGAGATTGAAGATTCGCCGAAGAGTTTAGTAACTTTGACGGTGAGAACTCCTGTTTGGTTAATTGTTCCTGCTAAAACTGTTTCTCCAACTTTCACGGTTCGAGGTACTGATTCTCCAGTAAGTGCAGATGTGTCAATCTGAGAATTGCCCTCTATAATTTCACCGTCTAAGGGAATTTTTTCTCCCGGTTTGACAAGGATGATATCGCCGACGGCTACGGTTTCTGGCGAAACTTTTTTGATTTCACCCTTTTCCTTGAGGTTGGCGCTGTCTGGGCGAATTTCTAAAAGCGATTTGATCGATTGACGCGATCGCCCGATCGCAAATTCTTGAAAAAGTTCTCCGATTTTGAAAAATAACATCACCCCGACTGCTTCAGGGAGTTTGTGAATAGCGACAGCGCCGAGTGTTGCTATAGTCATTAAGAAATTTTCATCAAAAAATCGACCTCGCAGAATGTTGCGAGCCGCACTGGTTAAAACATTCCATCCGCTTAAAAGATAGGCTGGGATGAAAACCAGATATTCACCTATAGAATAGGGCGTGTTGTGCAGTTTTTCTTCAAAAATTAAACCGCCCACAAATAGTACAACAACCAATATCACAGGAATCAATTCTTGATTCAGGTTAAAATCTCCGTGGCCGTGGTCGTGGTCATGGCCGTGGCCGTGGTCGTCGTGGTTATGATTCTCATGGCTGTGTTCGTGGTGGTCGTCCTCATGACTGCAACTACAGCAGCCGGAATAGCTCGATTTTGCTTTTTGCATATGGTTTTTCCTGCGTTTATCCCAATACCTGATAGTATGAATAGATATTCATATTGTATACTCAAAAATAAAATATACTAGATTTTGAGTTAAAGTTATAGTATATTTTAGAAAAATATTGTTAAGTTGGTAGCGAACGTTACTAGGGATTAATAGGGGAGCACCTCATATTTGTAAAAATACTTCTTCTGGCTCCTTCCTTCTTCCTCTTTCCTTCTGCCTCCTGCCTCAAAACTCCTGCCTCAAAACTCCAATTTCTAGCTGGGCTGCAAAGGTGAGATGATCCCATTAATAGTAAGAACTATTCTCAGTTTCCGATTGAGAGAGAGAATGATTATCCCTAGCGGAAAGCCCTCTCTAGTCAATTCGACCAGCAACACATCGAACGATTGCCGGGGAGTCCGACAGCCGCTGAAGCCAGATATTTCAGAACCCTAGAGCATCTCAAATTAGTTGAGGCTAGTTTGCGCCACTACGTGAGTCTTTGGGCTTTGGCGCTCTTGGATGGCAAGGTGGGTTTTGCCCTGGCTATCGCCTTACACGTCGGAGATTCCTATGGGACAGATCCTGTGGGCGGTATATTGCTAGATAAAACCATCGAACTGGCGAAACAGTATAAATAGCGAAGAGCGAACAGGAAATAGGGAACAGGCGATCGACCAGCAAATAGCACAAAATTTATGTATACTTGCTAGAGGAACCAGCCTCTACAAAATCAGGTATACATCTTAAATTTCAAAAATTATGTCTTCTCAACTTGAGTGGCAACCTCAACCAATTCACAATGACGTATCCAGTCGAGCCGCAGTCTTGCAGTCATCGCTAAGCTGGCATCAGACCACTTTTACCGGCATCTGGTTTGGTGCCTTTGAGTCTGACGATAACGTTCAAGATCATCCCGTCACCATGCTGACTCGCTTCGATCCGGGTGGCTTTTTCCCGCTACACGGACACCCGGGTGGAGAAGAAATTTTGGTAATCGAGGGTAACTTCGCCGATGAAACCGGTGTGTATCCTCCAGGATCTTATATGCTCAATCCCGAAGGGTTTATCCATCGTCCTTATAGCGATGAAGGTTGCCTGACATTTGTTAAATTACGGCAACATGGTGGAACCACTCGCCAGCGGGTGAAAACCAATATTTACGAGTTGTCCTGGCAGCCCGGTGCTATTCCCCAAATTGAAGTAAAGCCACTTTATGAGCAAGAGGGTTTTCATGAAAAAGTTTGGGTGGAACGCTGGCAACCAGGCACGGCTTTGTGGAACGTAGTTGAATCTGAGGTGAAAGAAATCTTTGTCATCGAAGGGTCTTGGAGTGATGAGTTAGGAGATTTCCCCGCTGGTAGTTGGCTGCGGTATTCACCCAATTCTCCCTATAGTCCGTCGTCGGCCACAGGTTGTCTGGTTTATGTTAAGACTTATCCTCTAGATACAACGCGATTTATTGTTGCAAAAGACTTCCGACAGCCTTTTGAGACAACTGAGTCTTCTGGCTAAGGATTCGCGGTCTGAATTGAAAGAATATAAATGACTAATGACTACTAACTACTGACCTCATTAGCCATTCATCCGCCGGATAAACTCTAAAGGCAAACCATCAGTATCGGCAATAAAAGCTACTTCGTAAACATTTTGCCCGATCGCCTGTTGAGTCGGTTCTAATAAAACTTTCAAAGCTTGAAACTGGTTTGGTTGGTCTCTAGCAGCTTCCTCAAACCGAGCTTTCAGAGACTGCAACCAACTAGGCAAGTCAGTGGTCGCCTCAGTTAAATCGAAAGATAAATGATAATATCCAACATAATGCTCGTCTCCGAAAGCATCCGGTGCGGGTTTTGGTTCCGGGATTTGAATTAGTTCGATGCGTCCGTTGAGACCTTCCATCCAACAGGCTAGGGTGTAACCTGTGGTAAAGCGATCGCTCACAGTAAATCCCAACTGTTCGTAAAAGGCGATCGCCCGGTGAATGTTAGCAGTGCGAATCGAGGCGTGGTGCATTCGATTTTAGATTTTAGATTTTAGATTGGGAAATTGGGCATTGGGCATTGGTTGCTATCGCCAAAACATTCTAAAAAACCTTGGGCAAATGACAACCAACAAATAACTAATGACTAATAACGAATAGACCTCTCCCATAATTATTGTGGAACAGGCATCTTGCCTGTTCAAAACTGTCTTTTTGGGAGATGTCTAATAACTATTCAAACAACCGAAAATAGGGATATCTAATCGGAACTCCCGGCTCTTTTTCCAAATCAAAATTAATCACTTCCCAGCAAGGGTCCTCTTGGGGATCGGGGCTAAAATCCACAGGCAAACCGTACAGCCTCGGCCGGGGCGATTCCGACTGGCCGCGCCAAGGCGTGCTGCGTTCCAAATAAGCGCTGATTAAGTCGCGATAGCGTTGGGCAACGATCACGCGAGTTGCTCGATAGCCTTGAGTATAGAGTCGATCGAGCGCTTCGTGAATTTCAAACCGAATCCCGTCCGGGTGCGTGTGCTGGCGATACCATTCATTCTCCCAGCGGCGCCAGTGCCGCCCAGACTGAAGGTGAACCAGTTCCCCCGTTTTTGGATCTGCCTCAAATGCCCCGTGACGCGGACACAAATAGGTATCCGTGAGTGTTAAAGCCGGAATTGTTTGGCGACAGTGGGGACACTGAATTTCCGGGCCAAACATCGGGTATTGCAAGGCAACTTCAATCATTTATTTGCGTCCCAGCATATTTTCTCTGCAAAAGTGCCAAATACTCTTATTATATCCCGTATTAACAACCAGCTAATCTGCTAGAAGTATAACGATCGACCAACTAATGAGCAATCTCAACGAACCTCAGTCTGCACTTCCTTCCTATTGGCCCAGGCCCGATCTGTCCCAAGCGGCTTTTGTCGCTGAAGGCGCTATTGTCATCGGCCGGGTAGAGGTGGCTGCAGGCGCTAGTATCTGGTACGGGGCGGTGGTGCGGGCGGATATAGAGCGAATTGCGATCGGCTCAAGTACCAATATCCAAGATGGAGCAATTCTGCACGGTGATCCGGGAAAACCGACTGTTTTGGAAGATTTCGTGACAGTGGGACACCGAGCCGTGATTCACTCAGCTTACATTGAACGGGGTTGCCTGATCGGGATTGGGGCGATCGTCCTCGATGGAGTGAGGGTGGGGACAGGCTCGATCGTCGGTGCAGGGGCGGTTGTCACCAAGGACGTTCCCCCTCATACGCTAGTTGCGGGAGTGCCTGCCAAACGCCTGCGGGATGTCTCTGAGGAAGAAGCAGCCGAGTTGGTGGAACACGCTAAGCGTTACGAAAAGTTGGCTTTGGTTCACGCGGGGAAAGGTTCTGAGTTGGGATTTGCTGAGGTGAAGGAATAAACTTTTCAGGATAGTCCTGGACGCATAAAAACCTTCATAACCGGGTTTTTTGCGGTTTGGGCGGGCTGTAACGAAGTATTTTGAAAAAATCCCGGTTTCCGCTCGCCCGTGCGTCCAGGACTATAAGACTCACTCTTAATGAGTTTTGTTGAGGTACAAGACTTACACATTTTAGGGCAAATCTGTCATTCTAAGCGTATCGAACAATCTCCTAAATGCTAAACTACAGTAATGAAAATTAAGCAAAAAATTATTGATTTATAATTGCTTACACCGCAAAAAAACTCCTAAGCTTTGAAACATTCCTATATCGATAATCTAAAATCTAAAATCAATTGACATGAATAACGATCGCACATCTACTCCAAACATCCCCCCGTACACCTGGAAACGTCCCATCGGTCTAGGTTGGGAGAATCCCTATACAGTACGCTACGCAAGCAATCTCGACGACGGGCCCTGGCACGGAATGCCTCTGGGCGGGTTCGGTGCCGGCTGCATCGGGCGATCGTCCCGCGGCGACTTCAACCTCTGGCACATTGACGGTGGCGAGCACATTTTTCGCAGTTTGCCCGCTTGTCAGTTCAGCGTTTTTGAAGAAACTCAAGGCAAGAAACAAGCTTTTGCACTGTCCACTGAACCGCCTACAGATGGCAGTTTATCTAGTTGGAAATGGTATCCAAAAGAAGGAAGAAGGAAGAAGGAAGAAGGAATAAGGGAAGAAGAAAGAACCGGGGAAGACTCTAATTCTTCGGGGAGTTATCATGCTTTGTATCCGCGGAGTTGGTTTGTTTATGAAAATGTGTTTCAGGCTCAATTAAGCTGCGAGCAATTTTCGCCAATTTTGCCTGATAACTATCAAGAAAGCAGTTACCCAGTTGCCATGTTTGAATGGGTGGCGCACAATCCTACAGATGCGCCGATTACTCTCAGCATCATGCTGACTTGGGAGAATATTGTCGGTTGGTTTACTAATGCTAACAAGTCGCCGAAAGTCATGGTGCGAGATGATGGTAGTCCATTTTATGACTATCAACCCCGGTGGGGAGAAAGCGGCGGAAATATGAATTTGTTGGTGGAAGATTTTCACCGAATCGGTTGCGTGATGACGCGGTTGACTGCTGAGGATGAACCGCAAGAGGGGGATGGACAATGGGCGATCGCAACTATTACTAATCCGGCGGTAGAAGTATTCTATCAAACTCGTTGGAACCCGGCGGGGAATGGCGAGGATATTTGGCGCAACTTTTCTGCTGAAGGTTTCTTGTTGGATGACAAAGACGAGACAGCCGCAGCAGCAGGAGAACAGTTGGCTTGTGCGATCGCAGTTCGCTTTACTCTTCGACCGGGAAAAACTCGCAAAATCCCCTTTATTATAGCGTGGGATTTGCCCGTTACTGAGTTTGCATCGGGAGTTTGGTACTACCGTCGCTACACAGATTTCTTCGGCCGCAACGGCAAAAATGCTTGGCCGATTATTCGCACTGCAATGAAGCATTCCGATACTTGGCGCGAAAATATTGAAGCTTGGCAAAAACCGATTTTAGAACGGAAAGATTTGTCAGATAGTTTTAAAATGGCGCTGTTTAACGAGTTATACGCCCTGACAGACGGCGGTACTCTTTGGAGTGCGGCTGACGAACGCGATCCGAAGGGTCAATTTGCGGTTTTGGAGTGCATTGATTACCGCTGGTACGAAAGTTTGGACGTGCGGCTTTACGGTTCTTTTGCTTTGTTGATGCTGTGGCCGGATTTGGAAAAGTCGGTGGTTTTAGCGTTTGCTAGGGCAATTTCTGCCGGAGACGATACGCCGAGAATTATTGGCTGGAATCAAGCTTCGGCTATTAGAAAAGCTGTCGGTGCGACGCCCCACGATTTGGGTGCTCCTAACGAACATCCTTGGGAGAAAACGAATTATACTAGCTATCAAGATTGCAATTTGTGGAAGGATTTGCCTTGCGATTTTGTGTTGCAGGTTTATCGGGATTTCCTGTTGACTGGCGGCACAGATTGTGAGTTTCTGAAAGAGTGTTGGCCGGCAATTGTTGAGGCTTTGGCTTATCTGAAAACTTTTGATGAGGATGGGGACGGAATTCCTGAGAATTCGGGAGCACCGGATCAGACGTTTGATGATTGGCAAATGCGGGGGATAAGTGCGTATTGCGGGGGTTTGTGGTTGGCGGCGCTGGAGGCTGCGATCGCGATCGGCGAAATCTTGGAAGATGCAGCACCGCAGATAATTCCTAACCCTCAAGCAAAGATAGCATTATATCACAGTTGGCTGCTACAAGCAAGACCGAGCTATCAAGAAAAACTGTGGAACGGTCAATATTACCGTTTAGACAGCGAGAGTAACTCGGAAGTGGTGATGGCAGACCAACTGTGCGGTCAATTTTACGCGAAATTGTTAGGATTACCGGATATTGTGCCGCCAGAATGTGCAGCCAGTGCTTTAGAAACTGTGTACGAATCTTGCTTTTTGAAGTTCAACGATGGCGAGTTCGGTGCGGCAAATGGGGTGATGCTGAATGGTTCCCCGGAAAATCCGAATGCGACTCATCCTTTGGAAGTTTGGACGGGGATTAATTTTGGGTTGGCGGCTTTTTTGGTACAGATGGGGATGGAGGAGAAAGCGTTTAAATTGACGGATGCTGTGGTGAAGCAGATTTATGAAAATGGGTTGCAGTTTCGCACGCCGGAAGCGATTACGGCGGGGGGGACTTTTCGGGCGAGTCACTATTTGCGGGCGATGGCAATTTGGGCAATTTACGGGGTGTTGACAAATTTTAAATAGGGCAAAATGTATATTAGCTGGTGCATCCGACTAAAATTTAAGCTTTCAACCCCATTTTTAGCAAGGAAAACGGTTAATTAAACTCTCACTAACATTGACCTTAAAAAGTTTTTGCCTTCGAGGAAAACATTAATCTTTCATGCTCAAACTTCAGCTTGGCTAAAATTTGAGCATGAAAAAGCCCGGAGATGGGAGGAGATCGAACTCGGCTATAAACGAGAGAGAAAAAGGGTCTGAGGCAATTGTTGACACCAATGCAGTCCGCACCTTACTTGTATATAATTTGGAGCGATCGCCAATTTCAAGATAAAATAGAAAAATGTCAAATCCTTTGCTTTCCCTCAACTACGAACCAGCCCTCGAATCCCTCGGCGGCGACTATTTTGATGAAGTCCCTGCGGCCGATTTTCCTCAGCATATTCTCCGCTTCCGCAACGACAAATTATTGCCGATATTGGGTTTAGACCCCGCACAAGTAACCGACCAACATTTTATCGAAGCGTTCGGCGAATTTCACTGCGTCCGCCCCTTTCTCGCACTCCGTTACCACGGCTATCAATTCAACCAATATAACCCCAATTTAGGTGATGGTAGAGGCTTCTTATACGGCCAAGTTCGCGGGACTGACGGCAGACTTTACGACTTCGGTACTAAAGGTTCCGGCCGCACTCCCTACTCGCGGGGCGGTGATGGTAGACTCACTCTCAAAGGGGGAATTCGCGAAGTTTTAGCCGCCGAAGCTTTGCACCGGTTGGGAGTTAGAACATCTCGCTGTTTTAGTTTAGTTGAAACTGGGGATGCTTTGTGGCGGGGCGATGAACCATCACCCACCCGATCGTCCGTAATGGTGCGTTTCAGTCATTCTCACATCCGGTTTGGAACTTTTGAAAGGTTGCACTATATCCGCCGCCCGGATTTAACTAAAAAGCTTTTAGATTTTGTTATTGAATATTACTATCCTGAACTGCATTTAGAAGCAACTAATGCGGGTGTTTCGCCTGCCGAAAAATATGCGCTATTTTATGCAGATTTAGTCAAGCGAGTAGCTGAATTAGTCGCTCAGTGGATGGCAGCAGGATTTTGCCAGGCCGTGCTTAATACTGATAATATGTCAATTACAGGAGAAAGTTTCGATTACGGGCCTTTCGCTTTTATCCCAACTTACAAGCCGGAATTTACAGCAGCTTATTTTGACTATTCGGGTCTTTATTGTTACGGCAATCAACCGTTGATTTGTAGGGACAATTTAGAGAAGCTCCAGGAACCGCTAGCAGCGGCGATTCCTCAAGCTGATATGGATGCGGGTTTGGCAAAGTTTGGCGATTATTATAATGCAGCTTATCGGCAGTTGATGCTAAATAGATTGGGATTTGAGGATTTGCCAGAGGCGGAGGGAGATGAGTTGTTGAAGGTGACAATTAAAATGCTGGCGGAGTCTCAAGTAGGCTATCACGATTTCTTTTTTGAACTGCGAAGACAGTTCTCTGGCACTTGGCGAGATGATGCTAGTCAAATTTTTGCTGAGGCGGAACCGACGGATTCAATAGCACCTTGGCGGCAGTTTTATTATCACGTTTTGCAAAGTTTGTCGGCGGATGATATGGACAAAATGGCGGACTGTTTGCGGAGGCACAATCCCGAACAATCGCTGTTGAGACCGACGATTGAGGCTGTTTGGGAACCGATAGCTATTGATGATAATTGGGAACCGTTTTATGAGTTGGTTAAACGACTTCAAGACCCAGAAAATTGATTGATAATAGCTTGAATTAATAGCGCGTAAGGGCTGGTTCACCTGCATTTTCTGTTGGTATTAAAGATTAGCGTGAACCAGCCCCGGAACAATCTGAGATTATAAAATATTGACCGATAAAAATATAACATCGAGAAATAATTACTAATGACTAATGACAATCAAGCATCCAGGATACAAGCCCCCGGATTCATTCCGAAAGCAGAATCAGGACCCAGAAATAAAAAACCTGTATCCGATGAAACTTGCCCCCCGAATTTATCCGTGGGGTCAATGCTTCAATTTTAAAATCTAAAATCTAAAATCTAAAATCTAAAATCGATTGACTACTTGAGTTTTTCAATCTCAAATTGTGCATCTTTGTAACCGCCAGTAAGTCCTTGATCGAGAAACATTTTGCCCGCTTTTTCTAAATCGCTAATGGCTCCTGCTTTGTCTCCCAAGGAGCTACGAACCATGCCTCTACCGTAGTAAGCAGCCGCATAATTCGGGCTGATCCGAATAGCTTGCACGTAATCGGCGATCGCACTATTGTAATTCTTTAACTCCTGATAAATCTTAGCCCGATTGGCGTAAGCTTCAGCATTGTTGGGATTGAACCCGATTGCTGCTGTAAAATCTGCGATCGCCCCCTGGGCGTCACCCCCGGCGCTGCGAGCTAAACCACGATTGTTAAAAGCATTAAAATCATTCGGATTCACTGTCAGCGCTTGAGTGCAATCGGCAATTGCTTTGGGATAATCCTTCAAATTTAAATAAGCAATGCAGCGATTGTTGTAAGGAACCCCATCCTCCTCGCTTAGCGAAATTGCCTGAGTGCAATCGTCAATTGCCGCTTGATGCGCTCCTAAATTCAACTGCGTGCTACAACGATTAGCGTAAGCATCTCCACTCTTGGGATCGATCGCAATTACCTGAGAATAATCCGCCAAAGCTCCCTGATAATCTCCTAGGTGAAAGCGAGCTCTCCCCCGACTGTAGAAAGCATCAACATTCTTAGCATCAAGTTTAATTGCCTCAGTATAATCTCCAATCCCCCCCTGCAAATCGCCACTCCCAGCACGAGCCAACCCCCGCGAATGATAAGCTTTAACCAGGTTCGGCTGCAACCGAATTACTTCGTTAAAATCCTGAATAGCCATCTTGTAATCTTGCAGTTCTAAATAAGCAACTCCTCTTTCATAATATGTATCAGCATCCTTGGGCTGGAGATTCAAAGCTTGAGTGTAATCCTCAATCGCCCCGCGCGTGTCGTTAAAATCGTGACGGGCTAGGCCGCGGTTAAAATAAGCCTGAACATATTTAGGATTGAGAGCGATCGCCTGAGAATAATCTGCAATTGCTTCTTGATATTTTTGTAAATCATAATTAGCATTACCGCGCTGGTAAAAACTCTCGGCATTTTTAGGATTCAATTGAATTGACTTATTAAAAGCCTGCAAAGCTGCAGCCGCATCTTGATTGCGAGACTTTTCCACTCCCTGTTCGTAATATTCCTTAGCTTTAATCGGATTCGGGCGGCTCCAATAACTAAACAGAAATAGCAGAACTATCGCCGCCCCGACGCCCGCCAAAATCATCAACCCAAATCGACTTCCCAAACGTGACCAAAAACGCTCAGAAGAAACTAAGCTGGGAGCCATACTTTTCTTGTGAGCCGGATTCATCGGCTCTTGGCGGTGTCTCAACTTGCTGAGAGCTACCAAAACTTCTTCCGCAGATTGATAGCGCTTGGCAAATTGGTGACAGACCATTTTATCAATTATATTGGCTAATCCCACAGAAGATTGAGCTCGGTTTCGCCAAACAATTTCCCCCGTGTGAGAAGGACTCGGATCTTGCAATTTTGGCAAATCCGTACCGGGTAAACCAGTGATAGCTTGGACTGCCATCATCCCGACTGCATAGAGGTCACTGCTAAATTGCGGGTTGCCTTGAAATTGTTCGATCGGCATATAAGCCGGAGTTCCAGTAGCGATGGTGCGCGGAAATTCTGTATCGTACTCGCTGACGTGACTCGCAACTTCTTTAACCGAACCAAAGTCAATTAAAACTAATTTGCCGTCTGGTTTGCGGCGGATTAAGTTGGAGGGATTAACATCGCGGTGAATCACTCCCTGAGAGTGTACGAAGGCGAGAATTTGTAACACTTCTTCCAACAGATCCAGCACTCGTTCTTCCCGCCAAGGTTGACCGGCCACAATTTCCCTATTTAGGGCGTGTCCGGGGACAAACTCTTCGACGAGGTAGAATTGATTGGCTTCTTCAAAATAAGCTAGTAAAAATGGAATTTGATCGTGTTTTCCCAGCTTTTCTAATATTTCTGCTTCTTGTTTAAATAAGCGGTAAGCTGTTTTGAGAACTGTGGAAGTGTTGCTGGGAGGGCGCAGTTGTTTGACTACACATTGAGGGTGGCCAGGGCGACGAGTATCGACAGCTAAATAAGTTTGTCCAAAAGCTCCTGAACTGAGAATTTGCACTACGCGATAACGCCTGTCTAAAAGTTGACCAACCATGTTCATATCTATAAGTGAGAATTGGTAACGGGGAGGTGGTAACGGGGAATTGGTAACGGGGAGTTGGTAACGAGAAGTTGGTAATTGGGAATTGGTAATTTGGCCTTCTTGTTTCTTCCTTTTTTCTTCTTCCTTCTTCCTTTTTTCTTCTTTTTTTAACATCTAACTGATGATTAATAGTTTATTTAGGGTCGTTGATTTGTGCTTGTGCGTTTTGGAAACCATCAGCTCTTCCTTGTTCTAGAAACAAGGTTGCAGCTTTCTGAAAATCCTCGATCGCCCCAGCACGGTCTTTGAGTTGGCGGCGGACGAGGCCTCGGCTGTAAAAAGCGCTAGCATTGTTGGGGTTGAGGCGTAGCGAGTGAGCGAAATCCTCAACCGCTAAAGGGTAATTTTTGAGTTCTGAGTAAATAGTACCGCGATTGCTGTAAGCTACTGCATCGCTGGGATTGAGTCGAATTGCTTGAGTAAAATCTTCCACAGATCCCTGCTTGTCTCCCGAAGCCGATCGAGCTAATCCTCGATTGCTGTATGCTTTGGGATTGTTGCCGTTGAGTCCGATCGTCAAACTGCAATCTTCGCTGGCCTTTTGAAATTGTTTTAAATTCAGATAAGCAATGCAGCGGTTGTTGTAAGCTGCTTCATCTTTTGGAGCGAGGCGAATTCCTTCGGTGCAATCTGCAATCGCTTTGTCGTAGGTGGCCAAATTCAAGTAAGCGCTGCACCGATTGGTATAAGCATCGGCGAGATCGGGTTGTAATTCGATCGCCTTAGTATAATCTTCCATCGCTCCTTGATAATCTGCCAGATTAAATCTCGCTCGACCACGACTGTAGTATACGCCAGCTTGTTTGGGGCTAATTTGCAGGGCTTGAGTAAAATCTGCCATTGCTCCTGTTTTGTCGCCCGCTGCCGATCGAGCTAAACCCCGATTGCTGTAAGCTGTAGCATCGTTGGGACTGAGCCTAATTGCTTGAGTGTAGTCTTCTATTGCTGTGCGGTAGTCGCCCAACTCGTAGTAGGCTAAACCCCGCTGAGAGTATGCCTCACCGTCGCTGGGATTGAGTCGCACTACTTGGGTGAAATCTTCCACGGCCCCCCGCTTGTCCCCGATGTCGAGGCGGGCCATACCTCGATTGTAGAGAGCTTTGGTGTGGCTAGGATTGACTTTAATGGCTTGCGTGTAATCCTGTATTGCTTCCTCGGTTGCGCCCATGTCGTAGCGAGCGTTTGCCCGCTTGTAGTAAGTTTCCGCATCGGTGGCATTCATGGCGATCGCTTGAGTATAATCGGCGATCGCGCCTGTTGTGTCACCTTGCTGCGCCTTGGCTATGCCGCGGGCTAACAATTCTTTTGACCTCGCCGGACTTTGACTCTGCCAAAAGTAAATTATCAGTGCCGACAAGATTAAAGCTGCCGCTGTTGCAGCCAACAGCAGCAGTTTGGTTTGGCTTTGTCTTAGCGGTTGACTCATAGCGTGCGTGATGATTGTGGCTGGCGGCGGCTCAACCTCCAATTTTACGGCGATTTGTTTGAGGTCTGCTAAAACTTCGGCGGCCTCCTGATAACGTTCCTCACAGTCAGGGCGCACCATTCGATCGATAATATCTGCTAGGGCTGCCGAACAAGTTGCCAGGTTTCGCCAGGGAATTTCGTTTTTGTTGTTTTTTAAGGCACTCAGTTCGTTGGGTGAGAGTCCCGTGACGGCAATCTGGGCGATCGTACCTAGAGCGTAGATGTCGCTATTGTAACGGGGGTTGCCGCTCAATTGCTCGATCGGCACGTATAATTCCTGAGCCGCCAAATCCTGTTTTTTTGCCTCATGCCGTTTAACAGAGTTCGGGGAAGTTTGCGACAACAAATGACAGTTAGCAAGTTCCGGGTTAATTTCTTTGTCTAAGCTAAAGTCTACCAATACAAATTTGCCGTCAGACTCGCGCCGGATCGCTCTGTCTGGTTGAATTCTGCGGTGAATAAAACCCTTCTCGTGTATGAACACCAAAATTTCTAATATTTCTGATAGCAGATTAATTACTTGGTCTTCATCCCAAGGTTGACCGGGTATTAGTTCTTGACTTAAAGGTAATCCGGCAATAAATTCTTCAATTAAGTATAAACTTTGATTTTCCTCAAAATACGCCAATAATTCCGGGATTTTGTCGTTTTTTCCCAATTTTTCAATTATTTCTGCGTTTCTTTGAAATAAAACTTTGACTAATTCTGGAGTTTGCGAACTTGTGCCGGGGAGTCGCATTTCTCTAACCGTGCATTGCGGATACCCAGGACGGTGAGTATCTGCTGCTAGATAAGTTTTTCCCACCTCACTTGAGTCTGTGACTTTAATGATGCGGTAACGTCTGTCTAGAAGTTGACCAATCATGCTTTGCCCTCTACCCTGTCAATCGATTTTAGATTTTAGATTTTAGATTTTAGATTGAAGCATTGACCCCACAGATAAATTCGGGGGGCAAGTTTCATCGGATACAGGTTTTTTCTTTCTCCACGGATGAATCCGGGGGCTTGTATCCTGGATGCTTTCGGTCAATTTTCCATTATCGCATGAAATCAGAATAGCCAAAATATTTGGCTGAGTAATTTAAGTTCGATCGAGCCCTGACTCCCACCCAAAAACGGATAGTTGCTTTCCGACAGGAGTCGTTAGCCTCCCAAAATTTTAGACCCCTGTTCAAGCTACCCGATTCATTTGTGGAGTCAATCTAAAATCTAAAATCTAAAATCGACTGACTGGACAAACGGGCGATCGGATTGGCTAGCCAAGTCCATCGCTGTTGCCACGCTCTTCTAATATTTTAGAAAAAAAATGCTGAAATTGTTTATCCTGTCAATGAGATATGTATAATTTAACAACCAAGCCGGAGGTCAGTCAAATGAACGTACAAGTGGTTGAATCCCTAATTCAAGTTATCTGGTCTCTCGCAGCCGACGAGCAATTAGCGATTCTAGGGAAAAGATTACCAAATATCTCCTACGCTTCGACCCGGAAACTGGTGCATTTTGCCCTAAAGGGCGACTATTTTAATTTTTTGAATGACGAACTAGAGATTTATACTCTCAAATACCGAGAAGCAATTGCCTGATACTCAAAAACAGGAGATTGAGAGAACTTTTAAATGTGTGAACAATAAAAATGTCTGAATCACTAACAAAAGGAGGAACGATCGCAGCGATCGCCACTGCCATAGTTCCCCAACAAGGCAGCGTCGGCATTGTGCGAGTTTCCGGTTCCGCAGCCTTAAAAATTGCCGAAACTCTGTTTCGCGCCCCAGGACGGCAAATTTGGGAGTCTCACCGCATTCTTTACGGCCACATCCGTCGCCCCAAAACTCAAGAATTAGTCGATGAAGCTTTGTTACTAATCATGAAAGCGCCGCGTTCTTTTACTCGCGAAGATGTGGTGGAATTTCACTGTCACGGCGGTATCATGGCCGTGCAGCAAGTCTTGCAGTTGTGTTTGGAACATGGGGCGAGATTGGCGCAGCCGGGAGAGTTTTCGCTGCGGGCTTTTTTGAACGGGAGGCTTGATTTAACTCAAGCTGAAAGTATTGCAGATTTGGTGGGAGCAAAATCCCCTGCTGCTGCACAAAGTGCTTTGGCCGGTTTGCAGGGAAAATTAGCGCAGCCCATTCGCAAATTGAGAACAACTTGTTTGGACGTGTTGGCAGAAATTGAGGCGAGAATTGATTTTGAGGAAGATTTGCCGCCTTTAGATGAAGCTAAAACTTCTTTGGAAATAAATCATGTTTTGGAGGAATTGTCAACAATTTTGGCGACTGCCGATCGTGGAGAATTGTTGAGAACTGGTTTGAAAGTAGCGATTGTTGGGCGGCCGAATGTGGGAAAATCGAGTTTGTTGAATGCGTGGAGTAAGAGCGATCGGGCGATCGTCACGGATTTGCCCGGTACGACGCGGGATGTGGTAGAGTCGCAGCTAGTTGTGGGCGGAATTCCGGTGCAGGTGCTCGATACTGCGGGCATTCGAGAAACCGAAGACAAGGTAGAAAAAATTGGCGTTGAGCGATCGCGCGCCGCAGCAAAACAAGCCGATTTAGTGTTGTTGACAATTGACGCGGAATCTGGTTGGACAGAGAAAGATTCGGAAATTTACGAACAAGTAAAGCACCGCCACCTAATTATAATTATCAACAAAATCGACTTAGTAAAAACCCTCCCCGAACTACCTTTTTCCTCAGAAATTCACCGTATAGTTACCACAGCGGCCGCCATCGATCGAGGCATAGAAGACTTAGAAACAGCAATTTTAGATGCCGTCCACGGGGGAAATTTGCAAGCAGCCAACTCAGACTTAGCAATCAACCAGCGACAAGCAGCGGCCTTAACCAAAGCTAAAATTTCTCTGGAACAATGCACGGATACTATTAGCAACAAATTGCCTTTAGATTTCTGGACAATAGATTTGCGCGGTGCAATTCAAGCATTGGGGGAAGTGACGGGGGAAGAAGTGACAGAATCAGTGCTCGACAGAATATTTAGCAGGTTTTGCATTGGCAAATAGTAAGAGGAAAAGAGTAAATTAAAGAGGTAAGCTGTCTCGCATTTAAGTTGTATTTTTAGGGCGGGCGGGACGCCCAACCCACAATAATTTTACTCTTTTTGAAACCCCGAATTTCACTCTTTGTGGAACAGGCATCTTGCCTGTTCTGTTGTATTTTTAGGGCGGGCGGGACGCCCAACCCCTACTCCCTACAATAATTTCACTCTTTTTGAAACCCCGAATTTCACTCTTTGTGGAACAGGCATCTTGCCTGTTCTTGAGAATGGTGTAAGATGTTAATTTCATCAAACTTGACTGTAAAATTTAGATGCGGCTGGGCTTGGTGAAGCAATACTACTGACAAATAACAACTAAGTCATTCTTACGATCGAGGTCTTCCGAGACTTGTAATATAAAGCACAGCCTCACCCGCAGGAATACCGAGAACGTCATTGACGCGATCGTCAAAAAAACCCGCGATACCGCTGACACCCAAACGCAGTTGCATAGCTGCTAAATTCAACCGCTGGCCCAAATGACCCGCGTCCATGTGCAAATAGCGGTAAACTCGATCGCCATATTTTGCTACAGCCCTGTTTAAATCCGCCGTATGAAACAACAGCGCCCCCGCATCTCTGCCCAAGTCTTGCCCCAAACACAAAAAATGCAATTCCCTGCGGAAATTTTTAAACCTAATTTGCCGCAATTCTTGAGCTTTCGGAGCGTAATAGTAACAGCCTTCTTCTAACCCATTTACTCCCGAAACAGCAATAAAAGTCTCGATCAAACTTAGATCGAAATAGTCTGGATAACCGTCTAATCCTTGGTCGATATAGTGCTGCGGCTGGTAAGTAAAATCCAGCATAGCTAGTAGTTCGCCCAAGCTCAAAGAAGCACCTGTATAAGCACGGGTAGAACGCCTTTTGAGCATAGTGTTTTCTAAAGTTTCCAGGTTCACTCCCCAAGGAATCGAAGGAGTGACCGTCGAAACTTTAGTACAAAATGGAAAGTTGTATTTATCCTCTAGTACCCCTTCACTTTCATCAAGTTTCCAGCCGTCAGATCCGGTAGGGTCTGATTCTAAATGCGTGGCTTTGTGGAGGTATTTTAACAGTTGACCTTCGGAAATTTTTGGGTAATCTGTCGTGGTGTTTCCGGGCAAAGCTGTTTTAAATTTAGGCAAGTTTTGGTCAATATCTAGCAAGTCGGCTAAAGCAACTACACAAATCGCTCCTTCTTGCTCCGAGTCGATGTACAGTAATTCATTGACAGCTTCGTCGGCGAATCCTCCAATCAGGTGAGGTCGGTAATCGTTGACGGCGCAAGCTAACTCGATATTACTCAATAAATGGCCGGTGTCTAGAAAAATTCGCCGATAAGCTCGGTCTTCGTAACGCCAAGAAGAACGGAAAAAAACAGTGGTAATGGCGATCGCCAATTGGGTATTTTCTAGCGCTGGCGACTGGAAACAAGCGGCTTGCAATGATGGCCAAACTTGACTGTCCCAAAAATGAACAAGTGAATGAGTTCTGCACTGATAGTTGTAGAGTCCGGGTGGCAACTGGGCAGTGCCACGGGAAATTAAATAAACCTCTGCTGGGTAGAGTCCACCCGCCGACGGTGCAGATCGCAAATAGAGGTAGCTGTCGTCTACCGTCTGCACTTTCGCCGTCAACCCGTAGCTGCACAGCAATAAGCTAGATAAACGATGCCACCAAGCGGCATCGGGCTCGGCATCGGCATCCTCGGAGGGGTCTTTTAGATAAGGCTTGAGGTCAAAATACGCTCCAATTTTATATTCTTTGAAAGGCACAGGTTGCTCTGTCCAATCTAGCTGTTTGCTTTTGGCCGCAATGGTTTCAGGGTCGTATTTTGTCCGTTCGTGGTAGTGCTGAGCAATGGAGAGAGGAAGTTCTGGCATATTTCAGTAGAGGATTCGCTGTGGTTTCTCGATCGATCTTGACATTACTAACCGCTTACTGGTCGAGCAAGGCAAAAATTTACAAATATAAAAAAAATCTTAGAAAAAATGAGATCGTTGTTACACAAGCTTAACATAAAACAATGCCTAAGTATAAATACACAGAATAATAACCATTAATTACTGTTATGGATTGGCTGCAGTAGCTGTCGTCATGAGGAATGAAAATGCAAAAGCTAAGCGCTGAGGAATTGCTTGCTCAGTATGCTGAGGGCCAGCGAAACTTTAACGCCGTTGACTTAAGTGAAGATAACTTGTTTCAAGCAGATTTGACAGAAATAAATCTTTCGGGTAGCGTTCTGAGGCGAGCTTATTTGCCCTACGGAAATTTGACTCAAGCCAATCTTTATAAAACTGATTTGCAAGAGGCTGAATTGGGCGACATTCAACTTTATCAAGCTAACTTGTCGGAAGCAACTTTATCAAGAGCCAACTTATCAAGAGCAAATTTGCGTCACGCCAATTTGCAAGGTGCTAATTTGCAGAAAGCCAATTTGCAAGGTGCAGATTTGTACAATGCAGATTTGACGAATGCCGATTTGAGATATGCGGATTTGAGCCGAGCTAATTTGGAGAAAGCAAAGTTAAGTAAAGCTCAATTAGCGGGCTGCAACTTATTTCGATCGCGCTTGGTTGATTTGTCGGAAGCCGAGTGCGATCGCACTACTATCGGGCCCGAAGGCTATTGATGACTTGCATCGGCTAGTCTAGGGCGTAGGGCGATCGGCTTAATTAGGAATGAGAATTAAATAACTTAGAATTTTGATGGTTCTTGTGGGATGGGCGTCCCGCCCGTCCAGAAATGGCGGGCGGGACGCCCAACCCACTTTCAAGAGTGTAAATTATTTAATTCGCGATCCTTAGTCGTGAAGCGTAAGCTGTTCTACACTTAAATTGTGTGTTAAAAAACAATTCCCCGTCTTGTGGGGTGGGGTGGGCGTCCCGCCCGCCCTGAATATACAATTTAAATGCGCGACAGCGTAGCTATCCCGTAGGGAATCGCCCTTTTTAAAATTTCTTAACATTTCTCGACACGCCGGAAAATGTGAGTTACAGTCGTAGAGAACTTATCGATCCGCAACATTGACAATAAATAACACATTTTTCCAGCGGAAAACAGGCTAAAATTTATGAATTCTCCTGACAACAAATCCCGAGAACTCCGGCGCAAAGAACAAGAACTGCGGAAGCGAGAACAAGAAATTCGGCTCCGCGAACTAGAAGCCGAAATTGACCGCTCAGTGCCAGAACATCTAACAAGCAAGTACCAAGAACCAGACAGCCAAGTTAACGGCAAACTCAAACAGTGGCGCAGAAAAATTATAGCAGCCGCTCAATTTACAGGCATTGTCATTGCTGTTATCGTTGCAGTTCGGATAGCATCTTGGCTGGCAGCCGCCCTGATAGTGGGAGGCATTGCTTGGATCGCTTACAAAATGTTTATTGAAGAAGACAAAAGTTGAAAATTTCAAGCAGGAAACTATCAGGAAATACCCATGAACCTTAAAGTAGAAACTAGCAACTTTCTCAATGATTTAGAGCGAGTAGCCGCCGTCCGCCGAGAAATTGCCACTCGCCTCAGCAACATCGCCACAGCCATCAACCAATCAGAATTAGCAGGAGGAGAAGCATCGGGAAAACTCGGTTTAGAAACAGACAACGCCGACATTGATATCGCCAGTAAAAACTTGCGCCAAGGAGTCTTTCGCCTGCTAGTGCTAGGCGACATGAAACGCGGTAAAAGCACTTTTCTCAATGCGTTAATCGGCGAAAACTTACTGCCCAGCGATGTAAATCCCTGTACAGCTTTGCTGACGATTTTGCGCTATGGTTCAGAAAAAAAAGTCACCATTTATTTCAATGACGGCAAAAGCCCAAAACAGCTAGATTTTAAAAGTTTTAAACAGAACTACACAATTGACCCCGCTGAGGCAAAACGCCTAGAAGAAGAAAAGAAACCAGCATTTCCCGATATCGATTGCGCCGTAGTAGAATATCCCTTACCTTTGCTAGAAAAAGGCATAGAAATAGTAGACAGTCCCGGACTGAACGATACAGAATCCCGGAATGAATTATCTCTCGGTTACATAAACAACTGCCACGCTATTTTATTTGTACTCAGGGCAACTCAGCCTTGCACAATGGGCGAAAGACGCTATCTAGAAAATTACATCAAAAATCGCGGATTGAGCATTTTCTTCCTGATAAATGCTTGGGATCAGGTGCGGGAAAGTTTGATAGACCCAGATGATCCTGAAGAATTAGCAGAAGCAGAAGGGAAACTGCGGCGGGTTTTTCAAGCTAATTTGGCTGAATATTGTTTAACAGAAGGCCACGACATTTACGACGAGCGAGTGTTTGCAATTACCTCAATTAAGGCACTCAGGTTGCGGATGAAAAACCCGGATGCGGATTTGGCAGGAACTGGTTTTCCCGAATTCATGGCGGCACTAAATACGTTTTTGACGCAGGAAAGGGCGATTTCGGAATTGCGTCCGGCGAGGACTTTGGCGCGTCAAATTTCTGCTCGCGTCCGCGACGCTGTTGCCCGCAGATTACCATTACTCGATCGCGATGTCAATGAGTTGAAGGAAAAGATTAATTCAGTTGAGCCGGAGTTTAAAAAGCTGACTCAGATTCGCGATGAATTTCAACAAGAAATTATCGAAGTTAGAGATAGTAAATCGCGGGCGATCGCAGATTCTTTCCGTGCCTACGTTCTCAACTTAGAAAATACCTTTGAAACAGATTTCTTGCGGTATCAACCAGAGCTGAGATTTCTGGATTTCTTCAGCCAAGGCAAGCGAGAAGCCTTTGAAGCATCGCTCAAACGAGCATTCGAGCAGTACATCAATGACAAACTAGCAGCTTGGACTCTCACGGCAGAACAAGAGATGAATTCAGCATTTTCGCAACTCTCACAAAGTGCGGCAAATTACGGAGCATCTTACACGAAAGTGACTGAAAAAATCACAGAAAAACTGACGGGGCAAAAAATACCAGCAGCAGTCAGCAACTCGAAGGAAGATAACTCGCCATCTTGGGCAAAATGGGCGATGGGATTGTTCTCATTAACCACCGGAAATCTGGCGGGCGTAGCAATGGCAGGAGCGGGTTTTGATTGGAAAAATATCCTGCTCAACTTAATTACTGTGTTAAGCGTTAGTACGATTCTTGCTAGTTTGACCGGGATTGTTTTGGGGCCGCTGTACTTGGCATTGTTGGGGATGGGTGTTGGGGTTTTGCAAGCAGACGGAGCTCATAAACAGTTGGTGAAAGCCGCGAAAAAAGAGCTGGTGAAATATCTGCCGCAGGTGGCTCAAGAGCAGTGGCAGCCGATTCACGATGCTGTGAAAGAGTGTTTTGATGTTTACGGACGAGAAGTGGGCGATCGCATGAATGGTGATATTAATTCTCGGAAATCTGAGTTAGATAATTTGCTCGAACAAAAGGAATCTCGCGAGATTAATTGTCAGGCTGAATCGCAGCGGTTGAAAAAATTGGAGGCTGATGTTTCTGCCGAGTCGCAGAGCATTGAATCGCTATATCAAGGTTTCCTAGCCTCCGCTAAATGAAAGAAAAAAACAATATGCAACAACCCGAAACTTATCAAGATTTAACAAACAATCTCAAATCAGCACTCGGTATTCTGGAACTCGACAAAAACTCCCAACTTTACCGAGATACCACCTCAATCTGCGACTATCTCGCCAAACCAACTTTTCAAATTGCTGTCTTTGGCCCGTTTAATTACGGCAAGTCAACTTTGCTCAATGCTTTGCTTGGAAATCGTGCTTTGCCGATCGACTTAGTGCCCACTACAGGTGCTGCCATTTATGTCAACTATGGCGAGGAATTGCACGCCAAAATTACCCTGAAAGACGGCACGGAAGTTAGCGAACGGGGGACTGAGGTTTTGAAACGCTATGCCATCCTTGACGACGCCAGACAAATGCGGGATGATGTGGCGGCCGTGAATGTTTACTGTCCCCATCCATTCCTGCAAACCGGTGTGGAATTGCTGGATTTGCCGGGAACCAACGATCGGGAAGAACAGGATAATTTGGTTCGGGATAAATTGCTAACGGCTGATTTAGTTGTGCAGGTTTTAGATGCTCGCAAATTGATGACTTTAGGGGAACGGGAGAACTTGAGAGATTGGTTGAGCGATCGCAACATCAACACAGTCGTCTTTGTTGCCAATTTTCTCAATCTACTCGAACCAGACGACCAAAAACAAGTTTACAATCGCTTGTTGTTTGTTGCCGAAAGTTTTCGCTCCAATTTGCCGAATAATATCAGCAATATCTACCGCGTCGATGCTTTGCCGGCGTTGAGGGCGAGGCTGAAAGGAGATGTGGCTGCAGCCCAAACTACAGGAATTGCCAGCTTTGAATCGGCTTTGCAGAGTATTGTGGCAGCTCAACAGGAACAACTAGCAGTTAAGTTGCCCAGAATTGAAGCTATAGCTACTAAAATTTGCCACTCTCTCCGAGCCAAAGCTGAAACTGTCACCGCAGAAATAGCCACAGCTCAAAAAAAGCACAAAGACAAAATTGAAATTAAACAAAAAGCCGAAAAATTGATATCAAAAGGCTTTCAAGCCAGCGTTTCCGATTTCGAGATTTGGCTTTACCAGCCCACACTTTTGCAGCGGTATCAATCGGAAATGGCGCTGTCGCTCCAGGAAGGAAGTTTTGATGCGTGGAAGCTAAAATTTGAGAGAGAGGTCTTACATCAGCAGCAAACCATCGCAGAATGGGTAAATAAAGCTTGCGAATTCTTTGAGAAAGAACAGCCGATCGCACTTTTGATTTCGTTTCCTCCATCCCCGCAAGTCAGTTTACCGGAGCCGCCGCCACCTCCACCACAAAAGTCGATCGACAGCGAAGTGGCTCCAGTGGCGATCGCCACAGGCTTAGGTTGGCTATTGGGCGGGCCTGTGGGAGCCGCAGTAGTCGGCGGTGCTAGCTATATTTTGAATAAAAGAACTGGGTATGAAAAGCCGCCTGAATCGCCAGAAGCTTATTTAAATCAAGTAACGGAAATTTGCAGCGAGGCTGCTAAAAACTATCTCGCTCGCTTCAGTACCGATACTTTTTCCATGCTGCAACACTACAAGGAAATCGCCGGAAAAGTTATCTGTTTTCACGACAGCAAAGAGCCATTAAATATGACTGTTCAACAGTACCAGTTACAGTTAGTAAATAATTTAATCGAGAACTTAGAAGCACAATTGGAGAGAATAAAAGTTATATGATTTGAGATTTTATATTACTTTCATGGCACTATCAAATCATCAATAACAGGCAAGATGCCTGTTCCACAAAAATTCAGTTTGATTGTGGGAATAACAGGCAAGATGCCTGTTCCACAAA
>NZ_JAUBTS010000002.1:0-57605 GCF_036705105.1 Microcoleus sp. B9-D4 | reverse complement strand
TGTTCCACAAAAATTCAGTTTGATTGTGGGAATAACAGGCAAGATGCCTGTTCCACAAAAATTCAGTTTGATTGTGGAACGGGCATCTTGCCCGTTCCTCAAAATAGTGAAAGATCCGATTTCTAATCAGTCACTGCTTTAACTTCCTTCAAATGACCAAATCTGTAATTAACGGCAAATGATCCGAACCGACATTTCGGCCAGTACGAATCTTCAAAACACCAATTTCTTTGCTGACTAGAAAGTGATCGATCGGAATATAAGCCAGCGGCATAAAAGTCGGCCAAGTCGGTAAAATGCCAAAGCCCGATCGCGCATTTCGCAGGTTTGCGGTTTTTACCATATTTTTGTAGAATGGCGACCACATTGTGGTATTTAAATCTCCAACCACAATCAGCGGATTTTTTACTTGGGCTGCATACTCGCCGATGCCTGCTAGCTGTTGGTTGCGATCGATAAAACTCTCCTGTTTGACTGGCACAGTCGGATGAGCAAGAATCAGAGAAATGATTTTACCTTGAAATTTAACATCCGCAAACAAGCTCTTTCTTCTATTTGAAAAGGCTTTAACAGAAGAATTTTCTAAAGGTAGCTTGCTGTATATTGCACTGCCAAATCTCTCAGATTCTTGCTGGGTAGAAGAGTAAGGAAAAATCTCGCTTAAAACCGATAACTGTTTTGCCCAAGATGAGTTGACTTCTACAAAAACCGCGATATCAGGTTGTTCTGCTTTAACCAGCGATATCACCTCAGAATATCGCCGATTAGCCCTTAAAACATTTGAATGCAAAATCCGCAAGTTGTGTCCGGGCGTTGCTCCTGCAAATGCTGGCGCTGGAAAATACCAAGGAACAATTTCCGCCAAATTAATGATAATGCAAAATGCGCTCACCAGCCACCATATTTTTTTTGAGCGCACGAGAGCGAAGAATATAAAAGTAGAGAAACCAACCAGCAGATATTGTAGTTTAAAATGAGAACTCAATTCAAAAAAAATGTTAAATTCTCCCAAATAACCGACTATTGACAATACGGCATTTACAGTTGCTGCGATAATAAACCATTTTAAAATTACGTGCTTCAAGCTAAGGCTTTTGTTGGGATTGCTGTGCATCACCGCCCATTTGAGCTTGATTTTAAGGTCGTTGGTAATCGGCAATTTATCAATTTCTATTAGCAGTTGTTCTGGCTGTTCCAACACTCGCCGCTTTTGATAAAATCTCACCAGCAAGGTATCTACCACAAAATAACTAAAATAATTGGCAACAAATCCTGCAAATACCAACACACATACACCGACAAGCATACCAAAGGAACCGCCGACTTTGACCAAGCCCGACCAAACGGCTGCGTCACCTGTTTTACCTGTAGCTAATATGGCTATAAAGAGCATTAAAGCAGGCAATCCGACCGTGATTGTGTTTCTGATGATATAATCCATTATACAATTTTAGATTTTAGATTTTAGATTTTAGATTGGGAATGAATCATGCAGTTTTTAGGGCAATGCACACCCCACCTATTGACTTAAGAGCGACTTTACAAAATCGGGATACTCCTTAAATTTCATAGATTTCTAAGGGTAAGTTGTCGGGATCTATGAAAAATGTAAACCGTTTTTCTGTAATCTCGTCAAGGCGAATGTTTTCTACTTCTACTTGTTGGGATTTTAAGTAAGCAACTGATGCTTCTATGTCCTCTACGGCAAAAGCTAAATGTCTCAAACCGCAAGCTTCAGGATTGTTAACTCTTTCAGGAGGATGGGGAAATGAGAAAAGCTCGATAGTGTCGCCGTTTCCGACGCGCAAATCTAGTTTGTAAGAATTCCTCTCGGTTCGGAAAGTTTCTTTGATAATGGAACATCCCAATACTTCTACATAAAATTTCTTCGATGCTTCGTAATCCGAGCAAATAATCGCCACATGATGTATTGCTTTTATTTTCATATGAATAAAGTTAGTTAGTTGCGTTTTTCTGAGATGTTACACCATTCTCAATAAGCTTTTTATGAACAGGCTTTCCGGCCTGTTCCACAAAAAAATTTACTCTTTGTGGAACAGGCCGGAAAGCCTGTTAAGCGAGAATGGTGCAAGATGTGAGGTTTTTTCAAAAGCACAGCACGCTATTGACAATTATATTTGACGATCGCAGACTCCGCCACCAACGCTGCTAAATTCAGGGCGAGATCCCTTTGTTTTCCCCCGCTCAAATCTTAATAAAAAAAATTCTGTAAAAAAAGTACCCTACTTTGATAAAATGAGAGTTTTGCAGTCAATCACCCAATTTGCATCTCAGGAGACAAGCACTATGGCCCGTATGTATTACGACACCGACGCGAACCTAGACCTCTTAGCCAACAAAACGGTGGCTATCATCGGTTACGGTTCCCAAGGACACGCCCACGCGCTTAACCTCAAAGACAGTGGCATGAATGTCGTTGTCGGTTTGTATCCCGGTAGCAAATCTGCAGCCAAAGCAACCGACGCGGGTTTAACAGTTCACCCGGTAGACAAAGCAGCCGCCGCCGCTGACTTCATCATGATTTTATTGCCCGATGAAGTTCAAAAAACTATTTACAAAGAACAAATCGAACCGAACCTTTCTGAAGGAAATGTTTTAGCATTTGCTCACGGTTTTAACATTCACTTCGGCCAAGTTGTTCCCCCAGCCAATGTAGACGTAGTAAT
Source organism: Microcoleus sp. B9-D4 (assembly GCF_036705105.1). Lineage (NCBI taxonomy): Bacteria > Bacillati > Cyanobacteriota > Cyanophyceae > Oscillatoriales > Microcoleaceae > Microcoleus > Microcoleus sp. B9-D4. The sequence goes on along the minus strand of NZ_JAUBTS010000002.1, from coordinate 54,918 downwards.
GGTTGCCCCCAAAGGCCCCGGACACTTGGTACGACGGACTTACGAACAAGGGGAAGGTGTTCCGAGTTTGTTTGCAGTATATCAAGATGCTTCCGGTCAAGCGCGCGATCGGGCAATGGCCTATGCTAAAGGTATCGGCGGCACCAGAGCCGGCATCCTGGAAACCACTTTCCGCGAAGAAACAGAAACGGATCTTTTTGGCGAACAAGTAGTTTTGTGCGGCGGTTTGAGCGCCTTAATTAAAGCTGGATTTGAAACTTTAGTTGACGCCGGATATCAACCGGAATTAGCTTATTTTGAATGTTTGCACGAAGTTAAACTTATCGTTGACTTAGTAGTAGAAGGAGGCCTCGCCAAAATGCGCGACAGCATCTCCAATACCGCAGAATACGGCGATTTAACTCGCGGCCCCCGCATCGTCACGGATCAAACCCGCGCCGAAATGCGTAAAATTCTCAGCGAAATTCAATCGGGTCAATTTGCCCGCGAATTCGTTCTCGAAAACCAAGCCGGCAAACCGGGCTTTACCTCCATGCGCCGTCAGGAAGCAGAACATCCTATTGAAGAAGTTGGTAAAGATTTGCGAGCTATGTTTAGCTGGTTGAAAAAGCAGGCTTAATCAATTTTAGATTTTAGATTTTAGATTTTAGATGGGAGTACAAATCTAAAACAGTCTGGACGCATAACCTCTCTCTGTAGGGTGTGCAATGCACACCTTACCGCTGGGAGGAAAATCTAAAATCTTAAGTTGAATCGATTACAGATTAGAGAGTGGATAAAAAATCTCAAACCTAAAATCCAAAATCTAAAATCGTACTGTTGGGCGAAGCGAAGCGTAGGGTTCGCTTCGCTTAACCCAACCTACAAGAAAATGGCTAGGTATTATTAGAGAAACCGGGTTTCTCGTTAGTAAATCAAAACTAGCGACTTGGAGTAGGGCTTTTTTCCAAGTTCTCAATCTCCTTCTCCCTTTGCTTGTTTGAATCTTTCGGCTTCACCCATGATGGCCACAACCCCACGAAGAACTTTCGACTGGCGACGCTAGTATCTCTTACAGGTTTCGGAAGAAAAGTTAAAGTGTCACCATAAAGGGTAAACAGGGCTATAAACAGCAGCAACAGCGGGATAAGATTTTTTTTAGGCATGGCCGTTTGGGAGTAAAGTTTATGAAAGCGCTTTGTTATATTTTGCCCTCGCACCGACCAAAAATATCAAAAACAGCTTAAGAAGAAAAATACACCCCTGGGGCTAAGCTACCGCGCATACAAAAGGAAAGGCTGCTAGTCGTAATCTCGTTTCCGCTGACATCGGAATCATAATTTTCCGAGTGCAGTGGGAGTTTCCCGTGTGTCTCCGCGCTCTCAGGAGCGATCGTCCGGCTCGCACTCAAGTATAATTTCCATGTCACCTTATTTGATATTACTACAAGTCTTTCTCATTAGTTATTAGCTGATGACTAATGACTAATGACTAATGATTAATGACTAATGACTAATGACTAATGATATTATGTCCGATCGATTGACGGCGATTAAAGGTCGGGGCGGGTTTACAGATTTTCCCGTTTCTATTCAATATCTTGGCGAACCCGCCCCTACAGAAATCATGGTTAATTGACCGGACATGATATGACTAATCACTAATCACTAATCACTACTTACTCCTTTGAATAAAAGTTTGCACTACTGTATTAATTTCCGGGGAAATTTCTGTTACTAGCCGCACCGGGATTGCCGATGTGGAAGCAAATTGCGCGTATTCTGGTGTTAGAAAGACTGCATATTTCTCAGCTTCGGCAGTTAGTTGAGCGGCGGTAGCCAAACTTACAGCTTTAATATAATTGCGTATGCTAGCAGCTTGGTCGCCGACAACTTCATCGCCGGTAATTACTGTGCTTGGTCTGCGAACTTGGTTTAAAGTTGTACTCGGATCTTTGACGCTTAAGTGCGTTCCTCCTACAAAACCGACTAGCCATTTAGGAGAGGGAATTTTCGGAAAGCCGGCAATTTGTTCGGCTAAGGCGGGAGTGGTTTTGTCGGCAGAAGATGCTACTATTAAGGTGGGAATCTTAATTTTACTTAAGCCCGTTTCTCCAAATAATAATGATGCGATCGGATTCATGGCGATCGCCCTTTTAATCCTCCCATCCCGCAATTGATACCGTTCTTCGGGCAATCCGGCTGCCGCGCACTGAATGCCTTCGCCTAAGCTGAACCCAATCAAATCGCCCTGACACCTTTGTTTGAGTCCGCTCAATTGCAGTTCGGCGCCGGCCACGGACAAGGCTGTAGCGCCGCCGAAGGAATAGCCAATTATTATCGATCGGTCGATCGCAATTTTCCCCTGCAAGTTATCATCAGTTTGGTTCAATTTTGTCAGTTCGTCGAGTACAAAACTGATGTCTTTGGGACGGTCTAAAAACTCTTGAGGAGCTAGCAACGGACACTTCCCCGCCATCGCAGCATTGGTGTTCGTCTCGTTGCTGCCGGGATGTTCTAAAGCTGCTACCACATAGCCGTGAGACGCCAAATGCTCGGCTAAGTAGCGTAAATCCGTGCGGACGGAACCCAACCCGTGAGAAAAGACGATCGTCGGTTTGTCGGCTGTCGCACCTCTTGACCAGTACACATCAACCGGAATAGGTCGATTGCGGGCGCTATCGTTCAAATCTAGCGCCCGTACCTGCACGACATTAGGGCCTGGCTGGGTTGGATCGAAAGGCAGCTTAAACGCGGGTTTAACCGCTGCTAACTGAGGTGTGATCGCCGCCATAAAGCGCTGAGTTTGCCAAAAACTTACGTTCATATTTCCCAAAACAGCGAAAGCTCGATCGAGATCCACCACGACCCGCGAGCTCGGATAAGATTCAATGAAACTCAATATAGATAAGCCTTCCGGCGCTTTTGCTCCCTGCACCAGAGCGGCTCGCAGCGCTTCCACACCCCCACCGTCGCGCCTGGGTATGACAGTAGTCAAATCCGTCAGGATGCCAGTGCCAATGCCCGTATTTAGCAAGTTGCTCAGGCCGACTACATTGAGGGGAATTTTCGCTTGCAGCGCCCGAAAAATTTTACTCCGCTGTTCGTCAGACAAGAGATTGGCATAAGCTTGCAGTTTGGCGGGGACTTTTCCTGTTTCTGCGAGTTCGCGCAAATCCGCAACCGATATTGACGATTCTAAAATACCTTTGCGGATAACAACCGTTTCTGCCGCTTTTACAGAGGATGTCGTGCCGCTGAAAGGATTAATCGAAATCGAACCCAAAACACTCGCCACCGAAGAAAACCATCTGAAATTTGGTCTGATACTCATTTTTACCTTATTGAACTAGAGGAGATATATCACCATATTCTCAAAATTCTCCCAGATACCGAGAAATTGTCCTAGATGCCGAGAAATTGTCTCCATCGGAGTGCGATCGAAATTAGTTTGGAAAAGTGCGATCGTCCGGGCTTTAGGCGGGTTGTTTTTGAATGATTAAACCGCAGAGGGCGCAGAGGGCGCCCAGGAAGAGAAGAGAGATAGGAATAGTGTCGGTACCAACGGATTTGATATTAATCGGCAGCCCGAAAAGTACAAACTTCGGGAGTTAGTTATCTCATGGACGGTTGCATCGGATGGATGAGGATTAAATTTTAACAGCAGATAAATGCAGGTTCATTGCATCATCTGCGGTTAAAATATTCCTCAAGATACAGGAAAATAAACAACAAGCATCGAAATATTTTGGTGAGTCCGGGCGATCGCTTCGGGTTCTTTGAGCGTTCCAGGTTTTTCCCACAAATTCTGGTGAGAAATAGTTGTTAAAATCAGCAAATCGTGTTCTAACAAATTCTGCGAAACTAGCTTGATAAAATTTCCCCGCACCCGATTTACTGGTATCTCAGCAAGAATTGCCACCTCCGCCGCACTTTTATCGCTTTTTTCCCGTTGTGTCGTCACCAACAACACTTGCAAATTCGCCTTAAGTTCCTCGGCCAAACTCTTAGCAATATCCACGGTTTCCTGAAATCCAAACCGAGTCAACTCGCTGTCAGTTACCGCCAAAATAATTCTGGCTGTATTCTGGAGAGGATCGGGAAATCGAGCAATCAGTACGGGTACGGGCGATCGCCTGATCACATTGTCAATTATGCTGCCAAAAAAATTGTCGCGAGTCGTGGAAAATCCCTTCCAACCACAAACTATTAAACTAGCCTCACGTTCGGTTGCACTCCGCAGAATTCCGCGATCGATCGCATCATCTATCCTCGCTATCGGTTCAACCGCACAAGCAGCCGCATGGGCGACAGTTTCCGCAGCCGTCAAAAGTTGAGTTTGCTGCATTTTATCTGCAGGTGAAATTGCTTCCCCGCGATCGGACAAAATATGCAGCGGCAGCAAAGTTCCCTGATATCTTTTTGCTAAAATCAAAGCCAAACGCAGCAAATTATCTTCCGTATTCGGATTAGCAACAGGTACTAAAACTCGGTCTCCCCATGAATGCTTTCCCGAAGTAGCAGTCGGCAAACTCGACCCCGGCTGCTGCATTTCTTGACCCCACCGAGATACAATCCAAGGAGAAGCGACACAAGTTACTAAAATCATGGCAATGATGCCGTTCACCGTTACGCGATCGACCAATTTAATGTCAAAAGCAACCGTAATCGCAGCCAAAGTAGAAGCAGCTTGAGCAACAGAAAGACCGAACATTACCATAATGCTGGGAAACTCAAAACGAAATAATTTCCCCGGTAGCCAAGCTGCCAAAAACTTACTCACCACCTCAGCTAAAATCATCACCGCAGCCACCAACAAAGACTGCGGCTGCTTTACCAAAATTAGCGGGTCAATTAACATCCCCACAGAAATCAGAAAAAACGGCACAAACAGCGTGTTGCCAATAAACTCAATCCGATTCATCAGGGGACTCATTTTGGGAATAATTTGAGTAATGGCAATTCCCGATAAAAATGCACCAATAATTGCCTCAATTTCAATTAGTTCTGCTGCGTAAGAAACTAGAAATAGGGTTGCCAATACAAATATAAATTCGGCATTTTCGTCGTGTCCGAATTTCTTAAAGAACCAGCGACCGATTTTGGGAACTCCCCACAAAGTACCAAAAGTGTAGATAGCAAGAGATGGAATGAGAAACAGCCAAAATTCGAGAGTTAGATTTCCTTTGAAAGCTTTAACAACAATTGCCAGCACCAACAGCCCCAACACATTCGTAATTAAAGTCCCGCCCAAAGTCGTAGTAATAGTCTGAGTTCGCATCAATCCCAATTTTGTGAGAATTGGCAGCGCTAAAAGGGTGTGCGTAGCAAAACAAGAAGCGACTAAAATTGCAGCCAGCCAGCTATATCCCAACAGCAGCATCGCTCCTGTCCCCAATATCATCGGTAGCGAAAAAGTAGCCAGCCCAAATATGACAGCTTTGTCCGCATTGAGTTTGAGGTCATCGAGGCTAGTTTCCAGCCCCGCTAGGAACATCAAAAACAGCAATCCTACAGTACCTAACAAAACAATAGTAGCGTCCCGTTGCAGCAAATTGAGACCGTTGGGCCCGACAATTACGCCAGCAATAATTAAACCGACTATTCCCGGCAATCGCAAGCGCTCAAATAACAGCGGCGCGAGTAGCATGATTGCTAAAAGAACTAGAAAAACGGGAACGGGGGCGGTAATTGGCCCGGAAGTTAACATAAATTTCACCCTAAATATTGGCAGCGAACTGCTACCATATTTAAAAGGAAATAATCAAAATGTCTATCAATCTAAAGAGGTATTCTCAATATATTACAGGGTAATTGGTAATAAGTAATACTGGGCGCGAGTAACTCGGTTTATTGGTAAAATATGGGTTTGATAACTAGAAATTGGGTGGATCGCGAACTCCGATTAAAAAAACTATATTTTTGTCTGGAGGCACAAAAAGCAGGTTAAGAGTCAAAATAACAGGTTGTGAGCGATCGACATTAACGCCGAAACCTGGTTTTTGATCCTATTTGCGTTCACCACTATGTAGGTATCAAATGCAAGGGGAAACAGACATATATCCCAAGATGGACTTTGGCAAACTCGGTCTAATTCAGAAACCCGGTTTCTTAAAAAAACCGGGTTTTTCACCACAACAGACGATTTAAATGGGTTAGTCTTGGACGCGAAAAAACCGGGTTTCTACGCAACATACTTAACCGTACCCTTACGGTAGCTAAGTATGTATTTCTTGTCAAGATTTGTCCATCTAATTTTCAATGATAGGCTAAGCTAGCGACACAATACTAGCTCGCTCGTAAGGCAATCTGTTTGTCGGCAAAACCTCCAGATTAATTTGCAACGAATCCAAAGCCGGATTTTCGGCTAGCAGCTTTTGCGTCAAACTCTTATTAAGAATTTCCCAGAAATCTGTTTCATTGGGATAATTAGTCAAGAAACTATCGATGCTTTTGTAAATCGGCACAAAGTCTGGATACTCATCCTGCGTAATTCCTGGTTTGTACTGATATTTGACATCCATATTGAGGTTATTCAAACCCTGGTGATCGATCGAGTAATTAGGAATCTTGAAATCCCATGCTTCACCTAATTTACCATCTTGAGTGCGAGTAACGGTACTGCTGCGATCGTAAGGCAATCGGTTCGTCGGTAAAACATCCAAATTAACCGTCACCGACGAAATTGCCGGATTGTCAGCAAGCACTTTTTCGGTCAGATTTTTGTTAACAATTTCCCAAAAATCAGTTTCGTTCGGGTAGTTAACTAAAAGATTGTCAATGCTCTTGTAAATCGGCACAAAATCAGGATACTCAGAATTTTGAATCCCGTCTTTGTACTGATAATTTACATCAATATTCAGGTTGTTTAACCCTTGATGATTAATTGGGTAATTTGCCAATGTAAAATTCCATTTCTGCGTCAGTTGAGCATCGGACGGAAAGAAAGAAATTCCTATTGGACGCTGTAGCTTGCTGTCGGGAGGGACAAAAATAGAACTGTTACTCGATCCAGGATTCCCCGATATTGGCAGCGGTTCGTCAGTCTTGCCATTATACCGCAAAACAGCGCCGGCACCGTTAGCATTAGCGCGGTTGTCAAACCCCACTACAAACAAATTGCCGATCGGCGAAAAAGCCAAACTACCTACATAATTGCTACTGGGGGAAGTATCAGTATAATTGGTAGATAAAACCTTGACCAATTCCCCACTTCTTAAATTGTAGCGCCTGATATCGTTAGCAAAATCGCTGACATAAAGGTCGCCGTCAGCGGGCCCGATTGCCAGTCCCAAAAGACTTGTAAATCCCTGACTCCGAGGCGAAGGATCGGGCGAAGCAAAGATACTTGACTGCCGGGTTTGGGGGTTGTAACGCAGCACCTGACTGGGGAAACCTGCGCTATAATCTGCTTTACCATTGCGAGCAACACTCCCCTGCGTTGTCACGTACAAATTGCCGTCAGGAGCAAACAGTAAACCGTTCGGGCCATTCAATCCTCCCGCTTGCTGATTTCCCGAAGCAAATACATCAATAAACTGTCCTGTTTTGCCGTTATATCGGAGAATTTGGTCACTCAAAAAACTGCTGACATAAAAATTACCGTCAGGGCCAAAAGCTAAACCGTAAGGGCGAAACAATCCGCCAGTTTCATCGACCGCCGTGTTCGGATTATCCCCGACAAACTTGTCAATAAATGCGCCAGTAATTCCGTCATACCGCAATACCGCAGATGCTGTCGGTTCTCCCGAATTTCCGGGCTTGTCGCCGCTAGTAACGTAAATGTCCGACTTATCATCGCCATTGCCATCTGGCCCAAAAACGATCGTATCTGGATTGGACAAACCGCCGCTTCCCGGTGGAATAAATTCGCCTAGAAAATTGCCGGTATTGCCGTCAAACCGAAGTACATTATTTCCCCGGCTATTGCCAACTAGGAAAGTTCCTTGAGGATTGCTGGGTTGAGTGCGAGTAACTTTGCTGGTGCGGTTGTAGGGCAAGGTTTGGCTTGGCAGAACGTTGAAATCTATCTTGATTGCCGCCAATCCAGGATTTTCGTTGAGGATATTTTGAGTCAAGTTTTTATTGACAATTTCCCAAAAATCAGTTTCGTTCGGATATGTGGTTAAAAAGTTATCAATGCTCTTGTAGATTGGCACAAAATCGGGATATTCATTGGGAGCGATTTCCGGCTTGTACTGGTAATCTATATCGAGATTGAGCTTGTTCAATCCTTGGTGATTTATTGCGTAGTCTTTGACTGAAAAATTCCAATCTTCTGTGATTTTGCCCGATTGACTGCGGAAAACTGTACTGGCGCGATCGTAGGGCAATCTCTCTGTTGGCAAAACTTCCAGTTGAATCGTAACATCTGTCAGTACCGGATTTTCATTAAGCACCTTTTCTGTCAAATTTTTGTTTAGAATTTCCCAAAAATCTGTTTCGTTCGGGTAGTTAACTAGGAAATTATCAATACTTTGGTAAATGGGAACAAAATCTGGATATTCGTTCGGGGTAATTCCCGGTTTTAACCCGTAACCAACTTTGAGGTTGAGGGTGTTTAAACCTTGGTGTTCGATGGTGTAATCTTTAAAATTGAAAGCCCAGTTTTCATCAGGAAATAGGGAAGAAGTTTGGGATAGGGAGAGTTCACCAACAGGTAAAGCCATCCCTGTCAGTTCGTCTATCTCACCTTGAGTGGAGGTAGCGGTCTGGGATTTTAGACTACTATCAACTTTAATATTGTCGCTTCCTGACGATTGGAGACCGAAGTCGGTGGATGGCCCAAAAAGGCCGTTAGCGAAGCCCTCGTAGAGGATCGCACTACCAGTCGCAGCCGCCGCCCCATCGGGTTTTTGAGTCAAATCGTAGCTGGTATTAAATAAACCATTGGTATCGCCGACGGCGCTTGGGCTGAGCGGATTTAAGCGATCGAACTTACTGAATAAGTCTAGTATTTCCGCTGAAACACCCGCAACATTTCCCGGAATCGGATTTTCTGGAAACCGTCCTGCTGTGTTAAACATAAGCTATTTTTTTTAGATACACCCGCCATCGGGAATAATTTTGAAAAAATTATAGCCTTTTTCCACAAAATGTCAAGTACCTTAAGAAGTGTTTTATATTTATTTACCCAAATTAAACTTGAAATTTGTCCCCTTTCTCAATCCTATCGTTTGCCGTTGCATCAATATTGTTCAAATGTCAAACAGATTGTTCAAATGTCAAACAGTCAATAAAAATTTATGCGAAAAACCGGATTTCTAGTTCCCCGCACACAAATCCTGATTTGGCATACCCCTAAAAAAGGGAAATGTGATTTTATCCCTTGCTCTTCCCTATTTAAAATCTAAAACCGGGAAAGGTTTCGCCGCTTCCATCTGCGCTGCTAAAGCTATTAAAGTTGCTTCCGCCGCTGGCCGCCCGATAATTTGAATTCCCACGGGCAAACCGTTGTTATCTAAAATGGCAGGAAGTGCGATCGCAGGCAAACCGCTAGCATTAAACGGCGGACAAGGAGCAACCCAATTAATAATGTGCTGCAAAGTTTCTTCAAAACTCAAATCCGCCCACTCCCCAACCCGGATTGGCGAGTGCATATAAGTGGGCAAAACTAACACATCAAATTTTTCAAAGAATCCCACAATCCGCCGTGAAATCACCTGCATTTGATTCACCGCCCGCAAATATTCCCCAGCCGAAATAGTTCTTTCTAACAGCCAGCGATTCATCGGTTCCAAAGCAGGGCCTGGAATGCCGCTTGCAGCCGCCCCCGACTGCCAAATTGCGATAAACGGTTCGATTAAACCCGTAAAATCCGGGCATCCAGGTTCGACATCATGACCCAAATCAGTCAATAATTTTACTGTTTCGAGTACCGCTTGCTGACAGATAGGCGCAGCCTCGCCCACAGGGGAAATAGTCGTAGAAAACGCAATTCGCAGTTTGCCCTGCTGTTGACGGGAAGCCTCTAGAAAAGTCGGATTTGAATCTGGTAGCCAGTACGGATCGCCTGTTGTGTAGCCTGACATCACGTCCAAAAGTGCGGCGGCGTCAGCTACAGTGCGCGCCAGTGGGCCGTTGGCAGAAATGCCACTGAGGTAATCTCCGACAGGTGCCCAGGAAACTCGCCCCCGCGATGGTTTAATGCCCACTAAACCGCAGCAGGAAGCTGGGCCTCGAATCGAACCGCCGCCGTCTGAACCTTGGGCGATCGCGCATAAACCTGCTGCTACAGCGGCCGCTGAGCCACCGCTGGAACCTCCGGGTGTATAGTCTAAATTCCAGGGATTGCGCGCCGGTGGGAAACCTTCTGGTTCGGTGTAAGGTAATGAGCCAATTTGAGAGGTTGCTGTTTTCCCCAGAATGTTAAATCCGGCTGCTTTGATCCGCCATACTACTGACTCGTCGTAGGCAGAGATGTTACCCAGCAAAGCCTGAGTGCCGTAAGTACACGGAACGCCGGTAACTGGTGTCAAGTCTTTAATGGCGATCGGCACTCCGAAAAAAGGTGGCAATTCCTGTGGCTTGTTTAACCCAGCTAGTTTTTCGGTTTGAGATTTAGCCAGGGCGATCGCCCGCTCAGCCGTTACAGTAAAATAACTGCCCAGCTCAGGGTTTAATCGCTCAATGCGTTCCAAGTACAGATTGACAATTTCTAAAGGCGACACTTCGAGGGCGCGGATCGACTCCGCCAACTCCAAAGCTGGAGTAAAAGCCCGATCGACAGAATTCATCCGTTTAACTCCTTAATAGTTGGGCAAAGTATAATTTAATACTTTTAAATTGTGGCAAAGTCTTTTGATTAAGAAATTTATCCAAAAAAGTCAAAAATCCATATTTGATCATATATCGAGAGTGATGACATCCTCCAATTGGCAGAATAGTTCCTTAGTAGTGCAGCACTACGACCCCCTCTTAGGATAGACTGAGAACAACAGTTAAGCTTTTGTGCAAGAGACGCACAATGGCGATCGGCATTGTTCAACTCCCACAAATCATCTGTTCGAGTCAGCCTTCTCACCAACTTAAGGTAGCGCATATGACACAACAGCATCCGCCAGCTCCTCGCCCGCCCGTACCCGGAGCCCCCCCACCGCCAGGAATGCCCCGCCCTCCAGCTCCCGGGATGCCCCCCAGAGCAGCAGGAATGCCACCAGCACCGCCCCCCGCACCAGCACCAGCAGCGCCACCCGCACCAGCGCCGCAATCCTTCGCCACACCTAAAAGCCCGATATCTAGCAGCGGCGGATCTCCGACTTTGAAAGAGCTAGTCATGCGAGCCAAAGAAGAAGGAGTATCCGACCTTCACCTCGGAGTAAACGAAGTTCCCCGCTTCCGCAAGCGGGGCGAGATTGCCGACATCGGCTATCCACCGACGGATTTAGATACGTTTTTTGGCTGGTTGCGGGAGTGCATGAGCGATGAAGAAATTGAAATTTTCCAAAAAACCCTAGACTTTGACGGCGCTTTCGACTTCGGGTTCGTCCGCATTCGGATCAGTTGCATGGACTCCTTGGCCGGCCCGGCAATGGTACTGCGGCTAATTCCTGCCAAAATATTGACAATGGAGGAATTGAAACTGCCGGAGGTATTTAGGAAAATATGTGGCTACCACAAAGGGCTGATTTTGGTGACAGGCCCGACAGGTTCGGGTAAGTCTACCACGTTGGCCGCGATGATCGACTACATCAATAAGAATAAAGCCTACAATATCATCACGATCGAAGACCCCGTAGAATTCGTACATGAAAGCAAAAAATCCTTGATTAAGCACCGGGAAGTCGGCAGGCACACCCTCAAGTTTATGAGCGCTCTCAAAGGCGCTCTGCGACAAGACCCGGATATGCTGCTAGTAGGAGAAATTCGGGACAGAGAGACGGTGGAAATCGCCCTCAAAGCCTCTCAAACCGGTCACTTAGTTGCAGGAACCCTGCACACCAACAGTGCGGTTAAAACCCTGAACCGGATTCTTGATATGTTCGGGGCGGAAGAACAGGATGCCATACGGGTTTCCATTTCCGAATCCCTAGTGGCGATTATTGCTCAACTGCTGTGCAAAACCACAGACGGAAAGCGGGCTGCTTTCCACGACGTTATGATCAATACTGACGTGGTTAAGGAATACATTCTGAAGGGCCAGAATGAGGAAATCAATCAAATCATGATCAAAGATACTTATGAAGGCATGACGACGATGAATAAGTCGCTCTACGGCCTTTATCAAGAAGGTCGGATTACTGAAGAACTTTGTGTAGAGAACTCGCCGTTCCCGAACGAAATGGCTCAGATGCTCCGAGGTCGAGTCTAAAGGTCGAGTGTTAACAGTTAGCAGTTAACTGTTAACTGTTAACTTTTATTGGTGTACTGAATTGAAAGTCGATCGCCCGATTTTGCCAGAATTTTTCAAAGGCATTGCGCTGTTTACGCCAGGGGGAGACTTAATCTATTGCATAGACCCCCACAAGCAAACTCGGTGGCATTTGCAGTTGTGCGTAGCTCTACAGGAGATCCTCGGTTTGTCGGAACCGCCGCATTTTCTGATACCTTGCTACACGGCAACCGTTGACTCCTGGCTCGATCCAGGCGATCGGCAGGTGCGGGTTGCTGCCGAGGCTTACCCCCCCGTGCTGCGACATCAAACGCTGCTGAACGCCATTTTTGGGACTGGCGACTTAGTGTGGCACCCCCGGAGCGAAGAAATGTGCGAACCGATGGCGATTGCTACTTATCACGAACAATTCCCCGAACTTTGGGAAAATCACGACTTAGTTGTACAGTATGCCAGCCCCGAAGCTCGATCGGACGGCAGTAGTTCGATAGTAACTCCCTTGGGCTTTCCGCAATCGCAGCAGACTCGGCTTCCCAAACGAACAGCACTCACGCCACCGCCACAAACTCAAGGGTACGTTTTGCGTCTGTTTGTTTCCGGCAGCAACCCCAGCACCGAACGCACCCTCGAAACTTTACACCAGTTCTTAGAGCAATGCCTCGATCGTCCCTACACTTTAAAAGTAATTGATGTTTTGAAACATCCAGACCAAGCTGAGGCAGATCAGATTTCAGCAACTCCTACTTTGATTAAAATCTGGCCGAAACCCGTGCGCCGAATTGTCGGCGAATTGAACGATAATGAAAAAATAGTGCGGCTGCTGAGCTATTCGGAATTTTAGATTGGGGCGAGGATTTTTGCGATTATTTAATACGGGCGATCGCGGTTTTAGTAGCGATGGAATTAAGAACATTTAGTAATTCAGTCCTGCACCCAAAAAGTGGTTTGGCTTTCTACTTAGGATCGCGAATTAAATAACTTACAATTTTAATTGTTATTGTGGGATGGGCGTCCCGCCCCTCCAAAAAAGACGGGCGGGACGCCCATCCCACAATCTTGTGGAATTTATTTAATTCTCATTCCTAAGTGCGATCGGATATAACCATCGACAATAGGGCAACTGAGGACACGGAATTGCCGTTTCCCTACGCCAACATAATCAATCTTCCTCGATAAGAGATATAACCATCGCCCGATTTATTTTCGGGAAACTGCACCGCGTCGTCTCCTGACTTTGGGTAATATCAATTCCGATGCCACCGGATGTGATTCTATTTCATATATTCAACCATCTGCTGTTCCAGCTTAGCCAACAAAGTATCAACATCTGTTGCGGCTTCCTCAAAACAAACAGGAGGTTCAGGCTTAGATTCAAAAAAAATTAACTTAATTTGACCTTCCCCGATCGCCAAAATCGCCACTTCTGTCTCAGGTTTGTGAGCATTCAACACGCCTACAACTTCCTGAATATGACTTTTCACTTGACGGTTCAACTCCTCAACCGCCTCTTTCTTACAATACACAAAACGCGGCGTTTCTGCAATATCAATTGCTAAAATCTCCTCGCTTTCCTCTCCCCTTTCCAGAAATAGCCCCCAAGCCAAAGCAGCCAATTCATGTTGATTAGCTTTCACAAATTTATCTAATTTGCGACTCCAGCTATTTTCGTTGGGTTTGGACTCAGGGCTATCAAATAGAAACATTTTCTCTTCTTGCTTGTAGAAACTAATATTTTGCAGTCAGTTGTCAGTTAGCAGTTGGCAGTTGGCAGTTGGCAGTTGACTGTTGTCATTAGTTACCCATGCCCAATGGCCCATCCCCAATTACAAATTAGCAATTCCCAATTACCCAAAACCGCTGCGTTTCTATCTTATACCAGATTGCACGCGCCAGAGCGCCGCATAAATTCCGTCCTGTTCGATCAGTTGTTCGTGCTGCCCCGATTCTACCACCAGCCCCTCTTCCATGACACAAATGCAATCGGCATTGCGGACAGTAGAAAGACGGTGGGCGATCGCAATTGTAGTGCGATTCTTGGTAATTCGTTCGAGCGATCGCTGAATTGCCGCCTCAGTCTCGTTATCCACCGCTGAAGTAGCTTCATCCAGGATCAAAATGGGCGGATTCTTCAAAACAGCCCTCGCAATTGCAATTCGCTGCCGCTGACCCCCCGACAATTTTTGACCGCGTTCCCCTACAATAGTGTTGTAACCCTCCGGCAATTGGGCGATAAACTCGTGCGCCTCCGCAATTTTCGCAGCATTTACTATCTCTCGATTGTTAGCCTCAAAACTACCGTAAGCAATATTTTCTGCTACCGTACCGTGAAACAAAAACACATCTTGACTCACCAATCCGATCGCTCTCCGCAAATCTTTTAAATTCAGGCTATTTAATTCTATCCCGTCGAGATAAATATTACCGTACTGTACCTCGTACAGCCTCAATATGAGTTTCACCAGCGTACTTTTTCCTGAACCAGTAGCCCCAACAATCGCAGTAGTTTTCCCCGCCGGCAGAGTCAGGGAAAAATACTGCAATATGGGCTTTCTTTGATTATAATAAAAGGTGACATTTTTAAATTCCAACTCACCCTTAATCGAACTAACTGGCCGCCGAATATCACCCGTGCGAATTGCGATCGGAGTATCCAACAAATTCATCACCCGATTAGTCGAAGCCATAGCCCGCTGGTATTGATCCAGAGTATCTCCCAGGCGAGTCAGCGGCCACAACAACCGCTGGGTCAAAAACACCAAAACGCTGTAAGTTCCCACAGACAACCGGCCCGCCACCACCTCCAAACCGCCCAGAAATAGTGTTGCAATAAACCCCAAGAAAATCACAACCCGAATCAGCGGAATAAAAGCTGCCGAAAGTACGATCGCCCGTCGGTTGCTTTCGCGGTAAGCTTGGCTTTGTGTTTCGATACGCTGAATTTCATAATCTTCGGAAGTAAAACTTTTAATAGTAGTAATTCCCATCAAATTATTCGACAGTTGCCCGTTCAGAAAACTCACCTTTTCCCGCACATCAGCATAGAAAGGAGCGAGGCGATTTTGAAAGGCGATCGAACCCCAAATAATAAAAGGTATCGGCAGCATTGACAGCCCAGCAACACCAGGAGATGCAGCAAAAAAAGCCACACCAATCACAATAACCGTTGTAATTACCTGAATTACCTCATTAGCGCCGTCGTCCAAAAAACGTTCTAGTTGATTGATATCATCGTTGAGAATAGAAATCAAACCGCCCGTGCTGCGTTCTTCAAAATAAGCTAATTCTAATTCCTGCAAATGACTGTAAGCTTCCAGACGCAAATCGTGTTCAATATCCTGAGCTAAATTGCGCCACAAATAATCATAGGCATATTCAAAAAGAGATTCCAACGTCCAAACAATCGCGCTCAAAAGAGTGATAATTGCCAGTTGCCAAAAGACATCTTTTATGCCCCACTGAGCGAGGAGAGAATCTTGCTGTTTCACCACCACATCAACGGCAATACCAATTAATGCTGGCGGCGCTAAATCAAAGAATTTATTGAGCAGCGAACAGATACTTGCCAGCCACATTTTCAGGCGGTAGCGGCGCCCGTACTTCAGCAGCCGCTTGAGGGGATGGACAGGTTTTGATGGATTTGGTGACAATTGAGGATTGGGGGTAATTGGGCAATTTTTAGATTTTGCACTTATTCTCACAGCTTTAGAAACGGGCAAGATGCCCGTTCCACAACTAAGAAATTGTCTTTTAGAACGGGCTTTTCACCTGTTCCGAACGGGCAAGATGCCCGTTCCACAACTAAGAAATTGTCTTTTAGAACGGGCTTTCCGCCTGGTTTAGACACCAGTTATTGAAAACGGAGAAATAGCCCCAGGCTACGCTTTAAATGTTAACACTGGCTTCAGTTTAGCGACTACACCAACTATTTGCGCCTCAACCTGAACGTCAATTACTGGTTGAATTGGCTTGTAAGCCGCCGGTGCTTCTTCGATTCTGCGTTCTTCGCGCAAGGTAATGCAATCTACGCCGGTTAATCTCAAAGCGGAGTCAGTTTTGTCAACACCTTTGCGACTCATATCGAAGCGCGATCGCGCCCTACCTGCACCGTGAGAAGCCGATCGCAAAAATCGATCGTTCCCCTTCCCAACCAGCAAATAAGACGGCGCACCCATCGAACCCGGTACAATTACAGGCTGACCCGAATGTGCGGGACAAGCGCCTTTGCGCGTTACCCAGCCGGCACCTTCAGCTAAGGTAATATTGTGAGGCAAATCGTATACTAAGGGAGCTTCCACATCGCCGAAAACTTGCCGCAAACGCCAGCGCAAAAGTTCTGCTAGCAGCAAACGGTTGATAAAACCGTAGTTAGCGGCGGTTGCTTCCGCTTGCAGGTAGCTGTTCACAAGTTCGGGATTTGCTGCCGCAGACAGGGGGAAAAGCCGGGATTCAGGATGTTTCAGAGTTTTCGGCCAGGCCTCGCAAGCTCGATCGCGCCACATTCCGCCGATGTATTTGCCGACATTCCGCGAACCCGAATGAATCATGAAAGCGATTTGTCCCGATCGAACTCCCCAAGTATAAGCCGTAGCTCGATCGATAACTTCCTCAACCACTTGAATTTCCACAAAGTGATTGCCGCCACCGATGGTAGCTAACCCGCCATCCCTGACTAAGCCGTCGTTTGGGACTAATTCTGCGGGGGCCCATTTCACATCGCCATTCATGGAACCGCCAAGGAAAGTGCGTGAAGCGCAGCTATCCCGTAGGGAATCGCACTCTGACGCCAACTGCTCGAAATCCGAATTAGCCGCGCTGCCGGTTGCCTCGTCCAGCATACCATCCAGCCATCCGGGAATCCCGTGTTGGAACATCGCGCGAGCAGTTTTTGCAGTCATGCTGACATCGCGAGTACCGAAGAAATAATCGCCTTTGAGCAATTCTACAAATCGATCGCGCTGACTGAGGAATTGTTCGATCGACAAATCAGCAACGTGTAAGCGCATCCCGCAGTTAATATCCGAACCGACAGCCGCCGGAATCACCATTCCTGTTGTTTGGACGATCGAGCCGATCGCCACCCCCGAATCCCCCGGATGGAAATCTGGAGTAGCGCAAACGCGACAAACGCAGCCGCCTTGAGGGTGTCGAACATTCGCCAAATTTGCTAACTGTTTGAGCGCCTTTGCTTCCACAGGAAAACCCTCTGGGAGCAAAACTTCTGCTGTTGGGGCATCGGCATCTTGCCACTGTTCTTTCAGAGAACTATTGAGACAAATCGAGTAGACTTTATTGTCGTAACTAACATCAAGACCTTGCCGAGACAAAGCTCGCAAAAGCCTGTTCAAGTTTTTTGGCTGCTGCATAAATAGTCTGTTGCGGGTTGCATAGCAACCCCCAAAAGTTGAAGAGATTTTTTAGGGAACAAAAGACTTGGGTTCAGCAGCCGCAATCTTTTTCAAGATAAGTTGAAAGGCAACTTTTCTACTTACTCAACTCATAACATATCATTTTTGATATGTCAACCCTTTCCTTGAATTTTTAATAAATATATAGCGCTCCTAAATCATTTGTGAACTTCTTACTCCCTCCCCTTACTAAGGGGAGGGCTGGGGTGGGGTAAAAAATTTACGACTCCTGCAAGGATTTCTATATATGATTTACCAAGCGGTGTCAGAAACCCGGTTTCTGCCTAGAAAAATCGCATCCAAACCAAAGATTTTGCGAACAAACCGGGTTTCTTGGGCCAGCGCGTCCGATCGCATTCCAATTTTCATTGCGAGGAAGTAGGGGCAATCCCCCGTGGTTGCCCCTCCCACTTAAAGAAAATACCTCACCGTTGTTACAACCCGACTTTTTTTAGCCCGCAAAGCCGCTTTCAAAAAGAAAGCAGTTTGATTGTGCAACAGTCCCTCCCACCAATTTCGCGTCACAAAAGCCGGAATTATCAGCGTTAAATACACTCCCGGTCGCTGCTCTTCAAACAAAGTCAAAAAGTGCGTCAAAGCCTCACCAACAGAACGGTAAGGCGATTCGAGAATTTCCAAAGGAATATCAGACTGCAAATCTTTCCACGCTAATTGTAATTTTTCTCGATCGGTCAAACCAATATCTACGTGAACTGCCACAACTTCATCAGCAATTAAACGAGCGTAATCGAGGGCCTCGAAAGTTCCCCGGTGCAACTGTCCGACTAACACCACTGCCGGATGTGTCACCGTCTTAACTTTAGGTCTGGGAAGATAAGACCTCGGTTCTATTCCCTGAATGCTCAAGCGAGCCGCGACATACCGGTAGTGTCGGTGAATAGCTAAAAATAGAGTGACTACGATCGGAATAGTTACTACGACAACCCAAGCTCCCAAAAGGAATTTTGTAGCGAGAATTACAGCCAAAACTCCCGTTGTTGCCACTGCACCAATACCGTTCATCACAGCACTAACTTGCCAACCTTTACCTCGTTCCTTAAACCAGTGAATTACCATTCCCGATTGGGAGAGAGTAAAAGAAGTGAAAACTCCAACCGCATAGAGGGGAAGCACCGCGCTCGTATTGCCTCGAAAGATGATAATTAAAAGAGCAGCGCAGAAGCTGAGCAGATTAATGCCATTAGAATAAACCAGTCGATCGCCCAACAGCGACAACTGTCTGGGTAAGAACCCGTCCCGCGCCAAAAAATAACAAAGTCGCGGAAAATCAGCATAACTTGTATTCGCCGCCAACAGCAAAATTAACAGAGTTGCGGCCTGCAAATAGTAGTAAAATATGCCGACTCCAAAAATATCTTTCCCTAAGATAGAAAGGAGCGTTTCATGTTCGCTAGGAATCACGTGATAAATATTAGCTAAGTAACTAATTCCCACAAACATCGATCCCAGAATTACCCCCATATAGGTCAAAGTCAGGCTCGCATTTTTCCATTCAGGAGGCTTAAAAGCCAACACCCCGTCTGATATGGCTTCAACTCCTGTCAGGGCCGTACAGCCCGCTGCAAATGCGCGCGCCAGCAGAAATAATCCCAAAGGTTCCTTAGCCGGAATATTTTCTAAGGTCGGGAAAACCTGACCTGTTGCCTGTTGATATAAACCCGTACCAATCAAGATAAAAATTATCACGATAAACGCATAGGTAGGAACCATAAATATATTGCCCGATTCTCGCACGCCCCTGAGATTGGCAAACATCACTAAGACAATAAAAACTAAGCACAGTTCAACTGTGTAGGGGTGCAGCGAGGGAACTGCTGAAGTCAACGCTGCCACCCCAGCCGAAATACTGACTGTGACGGTGAGGATGTAATCAATCATCAGCGAAGCTGCTGCGATCAAACCAGGATAAATACCCAAGTTTTCTCGCGCCACTATGTAAGCGCCACCGCCGTTGGGGTAGGCTTTAATTGTCTGTCGGTAAGACAGCGCCACGATCGCCAACAGTAAAATAATAATTCCAGAAATAGGCAGCGATAAACTCAAACTGCTACTTCCCGCTAGTAATAGCACGAGCAGAGTTTCTTGAGTAGCGTAGGCAACAGACGAAAGTGCATCGGAAGCCAGAACAGCTAGTCCAGCAGCGTTGCTCAGCCGTTCGTGAACCGATGCGCTAGTGGGGAGAGATTCACCCAGTAAAAATCGCTTGATCCGAGAATAAGTGTACATTGAAACTCAATATATAGGCGTCCACAAATCATAATCGAGACGGGGACTGTTGTAAGTATTTTTGGCTCACAATTTGTAATTCTCTCTCGCTTGTTGAGTCAGCTTCAACTTGTGTTCGAGAGCTTGCCAATTTTGAGCTTCGATATCGCTGATAAACCCGTCGAGACTGTCGCGGTAAATAGAGAGCGATCGCAACAATTCCTCTCGATTGTACTTTGCCACCATCACTCCCAGTTCGGGATTGCCGCCGCCAACGCGGCTCGTGTCCCGAAAACCCGAACTCGCCAAATGTTGGGCTAAATTAACAATATCCCGATCGCCCTCAAGATCGCAGGCAGCAACCAGCGTCGCGCTAGCCATGAGTGGCAAATGAGAAATCCAAGCCACAGCTCGATCGTGCTCGATCGGCTCACATCGGTAAACCGACGCACCCAGCAACCGCGCAATTTCCTCAACCTTATCCACCGCAAACGCCGGCGTTTGGGCAGTCGGCGTCACCACATAAGGCCGGCCCACAAACAAATCCGACACCGCCGCCTCAATTCCGCTTTCAGCAGTCCCCGCCATCGGGTGTCCCCCCACAAAATTCGGCCACAGAGGAGACACAGCCTGCACTATGGGTGTTTTTACGGAACCGACATCAGTTACAATAGTATCAGGGGAAAGATAGGGCACCAACTCTCGGACGATCGGCTCGATCGACCCCAGTGGCGTGCAAATAAAAACCACATCGGCTGCTGCCATCAGAGACAGGTTTATGCTGGCTTCATTGACAACACCGCGAGCTTGCGCCCGATCGCAAGTCTGCTGCCGACTCGAAACCCCCAAAACATTAAACCCGCGCGATCGCAAATCCAGCCCGATCGAGCCGCCAATTAAACCCAGTCCTACAATACCGATATTCATAGCAATAAAATGGGGATATTTGATACGGTGCCGCCCCCATGACAGTCGAGGAACTCCTGAAGAAATATGCCGCCGGAGAAAGAAACTTTGCCGGAATCAACCTGACTGAGGCCAACCTCAGCGGCGTCAACTTGAGCGGAGCCAACCTCAAGGGTGCGAATCTGAGTGTAGCAAACCTGAGCGGAGCCAACCTCAGCAAAACCAACCTCACAGGTGCCAAACTCAACATCGCCAGACTCAGCGGCGCCCATCTAGGCGGCGCCGACCTCACCGACGCCGACCTCAACGTCGCTTACCTAGTGCGAGTTGACCTCAAAAAAGCCATACTCATAGGAGCGAAACTGATCAGAGCCGAGCTCATTCGAGCCGAGCTCAGCGGCGCCAACCTCAGCGCCGCCAACCTCAGCGGCGCCACCCTCACCGAAGCCACCCTTCGAGGAGCCAACCTCGCTCAAGCCAACCTTCGAGGCGCTCACCTCAGTGGCGCGTGCTTGACAGAAGCCAACCTCGAACAAGCCAACCTGCAAGGAGCCGACCTCAGCCGAGCCGACCTCAGCGGCGCCGACTTGCGAGGCACAGAACTGAGACAAGCCAACCTCACTCAAGCCGTACTCAGCGGCGCCGACCTCAGCGGCGTCAATTTGCGCTGGGCCATCCTCAGCGGCTGCAATCTTCGCTGGGCCGACCTCAGCGAAGCCAAATTGAGCGGTGCCGACCTCAGCCGAGCCGACCTCTGCCACGCCAACTTGCTGAATGCCAGCTTAGTGCACGCCGACCTGTCAAATGCCTATCTGATCCGCGCCGACTGGATTGGAGCAGACTTAACCGGAGCCACCTTAACCGGAGCCAAACTTCACGCAGTTTCGCGGCTCGGCATCAAAACCGAAGGCATGACCTGCAAGTGGGTTGATCTCAGCCCCAACGGCGACCACAGCCAAATTTACTGGTTGAACTCGGGAGGAACCCACGAATTTTTTCACGAAACCTTGCCCACAGTTCGGATCGTGATTGACTCGCCCTTAGACCAAGGCGCTCATTTTGCACTAGCTGCAACTTATTACCAAATTGCCCAACAATACCCGAGTTTAAGTCAGCCTCCCACGATCGAAGTCAGCTCTAGGCGCACCGTACTCGCATTTAAAATGGACAGCGACGATAAATTATTTGCCACCGCTTACGTTGCCATCATTCCTTTTAACGACGCTGCCATAACTCAAAAAAACCTAATAGCTTTAATGAAAATGATTCAATCCCACGATGCAGGCAAACTTAACGTCAAAGAATCTAAACACGTCCAGTTATGCAGCAAAGCACTCAACCAAGCTATCAGCAAAGTAGACCAAATCAAAATTTCCAGTTCTTTTCCAAAAATCGGCGAAAGCATCAATTTCTTTCAAATTCCCACACAGATGATCTTAATTAATTCCCGCGATCAAAGACTCAGCGTATATCACCACCCCGCCTTCGGCAAGCGCCTGATTAAAAAATACGAGCCAAGTAACTCACCATCGGGTAAATTAGCCGAAAGCACAAAATTGGCTCAAGCTAATATCACTAGCATTTTGGATTTTATAAAAGGCTTCCACAATATAGATGTCTAGGCATATTGCATCAAGTTACAGAAAATGCTTATTCTAGTTTAAAGGTTGGCACAACAAAGCTTTGTTCTAGCTAACACATCATATCATTTCCGGTTACACCGGAATGATGTTGACTGTTGACTGTTGACTGTTGACTGTTGACTGTTGACTGTTGACGCCGTGAACAGTGAACAGTCAACGCCGTGAACAGTGAACTCTAATTTACTATTCCGATGCTAACGGATTTGATATCAGGGAAATTTAAAAGCATGGATGCCGAAGAACTCATCACCAAATATGCAGCAGGAGAAAGAGACTTTACTGCCATCCTCCTTTGCGAGGCAAATCTCAGCAGGATCGATCTCAGCGGGGCTAATTTCAGTGAGGCAATCTTGAGCCTCACCAACATGAGTGGCACCAATTTGTCAAACGCCAACATGAGAAAAGCCAAACTCAATGTTGCCAGACTCAGCGGTGCCAATCTCAACAAAGCCAACCTCAGCGGCGCTATCCTCAACGTAGCTAACTTGATTCGAGCCGACCTCAGCGAAGCCCAACTCGTCGAAGCTACACTGATCAGATCCGAACTGATTCGAGCAAACCTCAGTAGTGCCAACTTGACCGGTGCAAATCTCAGCGAAGCAGATTTGAGAGAAGCAACCCTCAGAGAAGCCAATCTAGAGCAAGCCGACCTCAGCGGGGCTCACCTTAGAGGCGCTTCCCTAACAGCGGCAAACTTGGAACGGGCCAACTTGCACAGAGCCGACCTCAGCAGGGCAGACTTGCGAGGAGTCAACCTCTGCAATGCCGAACTCAGACAAGCTAATCTTTCTCAAGCAAACCTTAGCGGCGCGGACTTGCGAGGCGCTAATCTCCGGTGGGCTGACCTCAGCGGGGCGAACCTAACCGGCGCTGACCTCGATGAAGCGAGATTGAGCGGGGCCAACTTGTACGGGGCCAATTTGAGCAATGTCAATCTGTTGAACGCTACTCTGGTACACGCGGATTTGACTCAAGCGAATTTGATTCACGCTGATTGGGTGGGCGCAGATTTGACGGGGGCTGCCCTGACGGGGGCAAAAATTTACGCGGTGTCTAGGTTTGATGTGAAAGCAGATGACATTACCTGCGATTGGGTTGACCTCAGTCCTAACGGCGATCGCAGCCACATTCAGCGCTTTACCCCAGAAGAATCTCAAAGGTTTTTCAATGCTACACCGCCGACAGTTCAAATTATTGTCGATCGACCCCTCGACCCGGATGCTAACTTTGTCCTGGCAGCTACCTACCGCCAAATTGCCCGTCAATACCCTGCTTTGAGCCATCCTCCCAGTATCGAAGTTAATTCCAGACGCACAATCATATCCTTTAAAATAGAGCAGGACGATCAACTATTTCCCACAGCTTTCGTTGCCATTATTCCCTTTAGTGATGCAGCATTTACTCAGAAAAATTTGATTACTTTGATCAAGATGATTCAACCCCAAAGTGGTAATAACCTGGGCGTCAGAGTCTCAAATATGGTAGTGCAATTAAACGTAGCCCTGACCAAAACAATGAGAAAAATAGGGGAAATGAAAATTCAGCCGATTCGCCTCGATCGCGAACCGATGTCAAGTTTTTTCCAATCGCCTACCCAAACTGTACTGGCTAACTCCAGCGCCGAAAGTTTGATGATTCACTATCACCCCGATTTTGGCAGAAACTTGACAAATTTGCCCGGAGTCAACAAAACCTCTATCAGTCCTGCAATTAAAGCCCAAAGATTTACCACCCCGCCGCTAAATACGGTCATTGAGTTTGTCAAAAGCTTTTATCAGCTCGGTGAGTAAATACTATAAATTAATTTGAGATAATTTCTATTCATGCCCTATAAAAGTTAGCCAATTGCTATTTGATTCAAGTAAAAATATGGAAGCTGAAGAACTGCTCAAACGATTTGTACTCGTCAAGAGATACACAGAAGGCGACAGAGACTTCACAGGAATGAACCTGAATGAAGCTAATCTCAGCCGCATCAACCTCAGCCAATCAAATTTAAGGGGGGCTAGCTTATTTGTCACCAACCTCAGCGGCGCTAACTTGAGCGAAGCTAACTTGAGCGAAGCTAACCTGAATGTGGCTAGACTCAGCAGTACCAACCTCACGCGGGCAATCTTAAACGGGGCTACTCTCAACGTAGCAAACTTAGTCAGAGCCGATTTAAGTGCAGCTCAATTAATCGGAGCCTCCCTGATTAGATGCGAATTAGTCCGCTGCGAACTCAGCAAAACTAACTTCAGCTGTGCCAACCTGACTGAAGCAGATTTAAGAGAGGTAAAACTGACGGAAGCTAACCTGTGCGGTGCTAATCTTTCCGGTGCCAATCTCAGAGGTGCTTCGGCTGCTTCAGCTAACTTTCAAGAAGCTAACTTGCATGGCGCGGATTTGACGAAAGCAGAACTTAGCGGCGTCAATTTGAGCAATACCGATATGAGACAAGCTTCTTTGCAACAGGTGAATCTCAGCAGTGCCAATTTGAGCGGAGCTAACCTCAAATGGGCTGATTTGTCGGGAGCTAACCTCAACGGCGCCGATCTGAGCAGTGCTAAATTGAGCGGAGCTAACCTCAACGGAGCAGATTTAAGAAATACTAATTTAGCAAGTGCTAGTTTCGTTCACGCTGATTTGACAGAAACAAATTTGATTAATGCAGATTGGGTGGGCGCTGATTTGAGGGGAGCAACTTTAACAGGAGCAAAACTGTATTTGGTTCCTCGGTGTGGCATCATCGTAGATGATATTACTTGTCAGTGGCTTGACCTGAGCCCGGCGGGCGATCGCACTCTGATTCAACAATTTAATTCGTCGTCACAATCGAGAAAATTTTTAAATCACACCCCTGGGTTAGTGCAAATTGTGGTTGACGCACTTTTAGACTACTCAGCAAACAGCACTTTAGCAACAGCTTACAGCGAAATAGCTCGGCATTACCGGGCAATGAATTTTCCTCCCAATATTGAAGTCGGCTACCGCCGCACAACTCTAACTTTTAGATTTGAGAGCGATGAGCATTTATTGCCAGCAGCTTTTTTAGCGATTATTCCTTTTAAAGATGCTGTACAAACTCAGAGAAATATTATGGTTATCGGCAAAAATATCGAAAGTCAAAATTTGGAGGAGAAACGAATATTGCAGTTGCGTAAAGCATTGAGTACAGCTACAAATAAATTAAATGAGTTGATTAATTTACTCTCTAATATATCACGGATGAGTCAGCCAACAAAGTTTTTTGATTCACCTACCCAAACTATTTTAATTAGTTCGGGACAGGAGAGTTTGATGGTGAATTCTCACGGGAATTTTGGGAAGGGAGGTGCAACTCATCAGGAGAGTAATTTCAGTTTGCCTCTCGGTCAAAAAGTAGTTGATTTTCTGGCCAGTTTTGATTATAAGGAATACCCTGAAAACCCCGTGAATTCAGTCCGGGAATGAAAGGGCGTTGCAGGATTTATCCTGCCTGTTCTCTTTACCTCAATCCTGAATCTAAAATCCAATCTTTTTAATTCAAAAAACTTTCTTAAAAAGTTGGACAAGACGGGACAATATGGTAGACTAAGACAGTCAAGGTTAAACTCCTTTGTCCGAAGTGAAACAGTTAAGACACACTTTTAGGCATGAACTGGGGGACAAAGTGCGGCGAAAACACTCTAAACAGCCGAAACCGAAAATGTAGGTTTCAATCCAGCAAACGTAAACTTGTCTACTGGGAATTGTTAAGTAGGGTAGGGCATACCCAAACTCTAGATAAATATTCTAGTACGCTTTTGGAGATAGATCCCAAGAGAGTGTTTCTGAATTGGACTCGTCAATTGGTGGTACTCCACGGTTGAAAAGTTTAAGTATTGCCGTGAGGACAGAACATTTTAAGGTCAGTCGCTGAATTAAGAATCCCCTCGGCTTCAGCCAGGGGAGTGTCAAGTTGAGTGAGAAATGTCAATTTTAAAACCGATTGATTGAGGTAGAAGTCCACAATTCGCTGCTCCGCTTCCTGCGATCGAACTCCGAGCCGCACTGGCCCCACCATTTAACGATGGCGCGGCTCGTGGCGCGGGCTTTGCGCTTGGGGCGCAGCGCTCTGATCCAAACGGGGCTTCCCGGTGGAGCTTACCGACAGCGGTATCGAGTCAGCTATTTGATGCCGATTTTGATGTGGCCGCAGCCTGTGATTTTAGTCGCGCCGACACGGGTGATCGAGCATTTGAGAGCAGTGGAAATTCCCCGTTTGCAAGAGTGGCTGCAAACTGATAAGCCGATCGAGACTTATTCGGATAATGCCACTGGACGAGGATTGATGCTAGCAGATCCCGAGTCTTGGCTGGCGACTCGCTTGGCGGTGGATTCGGAACTTCACAGCAATATTCCGACAATTATTGACGGTGTGGATGACTTGGAAGTTTGGACGCGCCAGCAATTGACGGCGTGTTTGCAACCTGCTGACTGGAATGATTTAATGCAATCTCAGCTTTTGGAAGCCGATGCAATCCTCCAAGGGCGGGTAATGCTAACGCGGGCTTTCTTTCGGCATCCGGCGAAACCAGAGGAGTGCTATTTGCTGGAAACGGCAGAGCAAAATATTTTGCAGGGGCTGTTTGAAACCATCGAGCCGAATTCGCTGATTCCGGCTGCTTGGAGCAATTTTTGGCAGCGGTGGGAAACAAACGGACAACTGCGGTGGGCGGAAATTAATCGGGAGGCTGGCTCATTTTCTCTGTTCTGCGCGCCGGTTCAGGTGGCTGAGGTTTTGAGCAAAATTTGGGATTCTCAGCCGATGGTGTTGATTGGGGGGGCGGTGGATGTGGAACCGAAGGCTGGGATTTTCCGGCAAATGCTGGGGCTTCCAGAATTGACGAGCGTTAAGTTTTCGCCCGATCGACAAAGCGAATTAATTCAACTGTACATTCCCAACTGGCTGCCGCTGCCGAATACGCCGGAATTTCAGGGTGTTTTAATTGAAGAAATTCGGACTTTGCTGTTGATGAGCGCGTCGGTGCCGGGGTTAACGGTGCTGATTGTTGGTGATGTACCGCTGAAGGCGAGGCTGGCGGCGATTTTGGCTTCTGAGTTCGGTTCTCGGGTGCAGGTTGAAAAGACTGATGTGGGGGAGAATGCGATTTTGGTGACGGGGTGGGAGTTTTGGCGGGAACATCAGGGGGTATTGAGGGCGCCTCACTTGCTGGCGATCGCAACTTTGCCGCTACCTTCTTTGGAGAATCCTTTGGTGACGGCGCGTGTGGCTTATTATAAGGAACGGCGCAAGGATTGGTTTCGCTTGTATTTGCTGCCGGCGGCGCTGAATGAGTTGCAACGGGCGATCGCGCCTGTGCGAGAACGTCAAGGGGTAGTAGCGATTTTCGACAGCAGGGTGATTCACCGCAGTTATGGACAGCAGGTTTTAGCGGCTTTGAGTCCTTTTGCGAGGATTGATTATTTGGATACGACTTGGCTGACGCAGGCTTGAGATGACCTGTTGACTTATAATTTGTTTAGGTATCCAGTAGAAATCTAATTTAGTAGACAAAGATTATGGGTGAATCTAAGCGTCGCAAAGAGTCGATCGGCGACGAATACGGTAAGGAAGAGCGCATCGTTCCCTGGCTGCCAATCACGAAAACCCAAAGCGAAGATTTTGTGAAGTGGACAAGTCGCGGAAGCTGGATCGGGATTAGTCTTTTGGTTGCTTGGTGGATTGTAGTGCGGTTTGTCGGCCCCTCGGCGGGTTGGTGGGTGGTTAACTGATGCCAGACTCGACAAATGCCTGTTTTCTTGGCATTGTGTCGAGTTCAACTCGGAAACAAGCTGCTGATTTTTTAGGAAAAATTTAGTTGCAAATTTGGACTTGGTATGGTATAGTAATTATCTGCGGGCAATTAGCACAGTGGTAGCGCACTTCCTTCACACGGAAGGGGTCGCAGGTTCAAATCCTGCATTGCCCATATTCTCAAAGCTATATCTATTAAGAGTTACAGGGATTTAGAGCAGGTTCGTGCCTCTTTTCTTTTTTCAGTTTTCTATCAATTCGTAAGGTGCTCATTGCGCGCCGTACCGATTATTCGTAGATAGCTAACCGTAGGGTGCGTCAGGGGGGGAATTCTTAGTTTGTTGTCGTCACATTCTGCCCGAATCGCACCCTACAACTTTCTTATTTTAGAATACTTATGAAAGACCCTTTTTCGGGACTGAACCAGCATTTTGCAGTGCCCAAAGCACCGTTTCTTTGCTTTCTAACTATTAATTCTATCTTGCCCTTTTCAATTGAGTCTGAGTTGTAATAATCGTCGCGATACAGGCAGAGAGCTACGTCTGCATATTGTTCGATGTCGCCACCTTCCTTCAAATCCAACAACAATGGGCGCTTGTCATTGCGACTTTCGACGCCACGATGTATCTGAGCTAGTGCTACAAAAGGCACATCAAAATCCTGGGCAATCGCCTTGCACTGTCCTGCAAGCGCTGCCACATCCTGAGCGCGGTTTACTGCGCTTCTTTCTCCTAATAATTGGAGGTTATCTAGTATCACTAAGCCGATTTTTCCGTAATCTTGTTCGACGCGCCGAAGGAGGCTTCTCATTACTGCCGGTGTTAGGCTAGGGCCCGAAGTGTCATCGATAATTATTGGTAATCCCGATAGGTCTCCGATTGTGGATGCCAGGTTCTCCGATTCTTCCTCGTAGATTTTGTTCCACATCAGTCTTTGAGAATTTATCCCCGACGCCATCGCCAGCATCCGCTTTATGAGGGCTTCTTTAGACATTTCGGCACTAAAAAAGACTACCGGCAGTTTGTATTTTTTGGCTATTTGTAGAGCCAAATGTATCGCAAACCAGGTTTTCCCCATTGAAACCCTGGCGGCAACAATGATTAGATCCTTTCGTACCATCCCCCCAGTCATATCGTCCAAATCTAACAGCCCTGTTAAGTATCCCGGTGAGATGTTTGTATCCATTATTTTATTTTTAATTAATTAAAATTTGTATAAATTTACCTCGTTTTTTACCTTTAAATCAATAATTTTTGTCACGCTGAAAATGTGATTTATATCACTCAATCTCGATTAAGCATAGAAGCCTTATTTAACAATAGTTTTAGCGATTTGTTAGGAAAGCAAGCGCATACCTATGCCCAAACGATCGATCGCCCAAAACTCCCCTTCTATACTACACATATGCTACAATAACATAGTAGCTCGTGCCCCGCAGGAGGTTTCCTCATGGCAAATGCCAATCTTCCTCAAAATTTCAACTTAATCATCCCCGCAGGAACCCAAATTGTCACCAAAATCGAGGTCAAAAACCCCGCCAGCGACCAATCTTGGAAACCGGGATTAGTAGGTGTCATCGTTCAATCGCCTACGGACAATTCCCACGCATATTTAGTCAAACTCCCAGACGGAACAGAAGTTAGTCTGCGGCGGCACGAACTCAGCATCCGCAAGCAGTTTCAGAGCGAAGGATTGCAGTCAGGAGGAGATTTTCTTGCAGAATACAACCTCTATGATTCTGTAATTTACCGCTGCATTCTTGGTTCCAGAGCTTATGGTCTTGATAACGAGCAATCCGATACAGACAGACGCGGGATTTACCTGCCCCCGGCAATCCTTCATTGGTCGCTTTACGGCATTCCAGAACAATTGGAAAACAAGGAAAATCAGGAATGCTATTGGGAACTGCAAAAGTTTCTAGTTTTGGCACTAAAAGCTAATCCAAATGTGCTAGAATGTTTGTACACGCCTTTAGTAGAAACTGTTTCTCCTGTAGCACAAGAATTGCTCGAAATTCGGGAAATCTTTCTTTCTCAATTGGTTTATCAAACTTACAATAGCTACGTTTTGTCTCAATTTAAAAAAATGGAGCAAGACCTCCGCAATACCGGGGAAATTCGTTGGAAGCACGCGATGCACTTAATTCGCTTGTTGCTGTCAGGAATTACGGTGCTCAAGGAGGGGTTTGTACCGGTTCGCGTGCAGGACTATCGATCGCAACTTTTATCTATCCGCAACCAAGAAATATCCTGGGATGAGGTGAATCGCTGGCGGTTGAGTTTGCACGGTGAGTTCGATCGCGCGTTTGCTGCAACTTCCTTACCGGAACGTCCTAATTACGAGAAAGCGAATCTGTTTTTGATTGAAGCGCGTAGAGGTGCGATCGGCTAAAAGGGGCGGGTTTACGAGATCGTTAATTTGAGACATATATGGTTGGTAAAACCCGCCCCTACAGGTATTTGCGATTGTTTAACCGGAATTAAAATTAGCCTTGATAAAATTTTGAAAAAATGACAGAATACATCTCGAATCTCGCCCAAATTATCTCTGTTCAACCTTATCCGCTGCTGTTTGCGACTGTCAGCGGTTCGCACTTATACGGCTTTCCTTCGGCAGATTCTGACTTCGACTTGCGGGGAGTACACATTTTGCCGCTACCGCAAGTAATTGGACTAATTTCTGGAGAAGAAACAATCGAAGTGTCGGAAGTTCGGGAGGAAATGCAACTCGATTTAGTAACTCACGACATCAAGAAATTTTTTGAGTTGCTGTTGAAGCGCAACGGCTACGTGCTAGAACAACTGTATTCGCCGCTGATAGTTTACACTACAAAGGAACACGAGGAATTAAAGGCTATTGCCTCGAACTGCATCACCAAGCACCACAGCCACCACTATCTCGGTTTTGCTCAAACTCAATGGAAATTGTTTGAGAAAGAACGCCCGCGTCGGGTTAAGCCGCTTCTGTACGTTTACCGGGTGTTGCTGGCTGGGATTCACTTGATGCAAACGGGGGAAGTTGAGGCGAATTTGGTGAAGCTTAATGATAAGTTCCAGTTGTCGTATATTCCTGATTTGATTGAGCGCAAGCTGGCTGGGGAGGAAAAATCTGTGCTGGAAGATACAGATATAGAATTTTATCAGCAAGAGCGCGATCGGCTAATTAATATATTAGAAGAGGCAAGTTTTACAAGTCATTTGCCATCCAATCCTAATGCAAAGGTTGCTCTTAACGATTTTCTGGTAAAGGCGAGGATGTCATCTGTGAACTAAGCTGTTCCACCTCTAATTAGTCTTTTGGTGCAGCAAGCAGCCTATATATTAGTCGTTGTGTCCGCCGAAGATTACATAACCTCCAGTACAGTACACATCAGTATCAAAGAAAGCGGGTTTTTTATCCTGATCAAAGGCCATAATGCAGTATTTTCGTCGTCCATCCAACCCGGTTTTAAGTGATTCACCTTAATAGATTTGTGTTGGCTGCTTCGCTAAGGGCAGGTATGCCGATATTTTGATGCTCGGTAACTTGTGTGTTTTTTCCTGGTATGTAAATATTCCAACTTACCCCGCCTAAATATGTCTTGATATATGAAATCAAGGCGTGGATAAATACAACGATGCCCAGCATTTCTAAAAACTCTTCAATGGTGGCTACTATCAGGTAGGGTAAACTCTCCATTCCCGTGGTAGAAAATAGATATCCCCCAGGAATTTCCATCCCGATTGATCCTCCAATATAAAAAGCGCCTGCTGCAACAAATAATTTTCTTGTGGCAACAGGAAGGTGGAACACAAACTTACTGTAGGATAATAGAAATATCGCTACAAGAAAACCGAACGGCACAATCCAAGTAAAGTAAAGAAATCCTGATGCCTTTAGCAGGCTTCGCATCGGGTCAATCAACTTTTCGTGCAATTGACCAGCTTCGTCTAATGATAAATATAGAAATATGAATGATAAAATTTTCCAGTGATTCTTGTAGCGATCGCTATCCAAATTTTTAGCATAGGCGATCGCACCCAGCAAGAGAGAACTAAACAGCAATGCCAAACATGAGTATAAGGTTGGAAGGTTTCTCTCGGCATCAACGTTAAATACCTTTGCCAAATACTCTCTCAACGGGTATTCCGGCAAGTAGTACAGACTCATCTGACTTAAGAAAGAGAGTACAGCTAGACAGGTCACCACTCGGAGCAAAAATTGGGTTACAGCCCCAGGAGCTAAAGGAATTTGGAATTTCATGTTCTTCTAACCGTTCTCTTAAGCTTTGTTTAAGGAAATCTTATCAAACGAAAAAAAAAATTCGGTCTACCCAAAGACATAGAAGACTCCTCCGGGTGAAGACCCTCTTTTTGTAACCATAAGATTATCGTAGGATTAAGGAATTTAGCAGACCTCGATCGCCCTTAATTTTATTTTGGCTATATAAAAATTTCTGTTTCCTGAGATGTAAATTAGATATATCCCAAAATGAAGCTGAAACTCTTACTACGGTTGATTCGAGTTCTAAATTCGATCGATGTCTGCCAGAAAAACTCGGCTTCAGGAAGCCGAGCTCCCTCAGTACCGAGGATGTCTGTAATCAAAGGCGATCGCATCTCAATCTCAGTAACCGCTATGAGATGAAATAACAGGCCGATCGAGTGATGCGCCATTATTTGTTAACCTAGACTCCCCCCAGCGAGAACAAAATATTTTATGGTCAAAGTCAATTAGCTTTCAGTCAATTGCTGATTTCCGAAGTTTTTGCTGCTTTACTTATTTTTCATACCTGCGCGGCGTATAAACCCAAACATCTCCATATTTGCGGGGAATAATCCGAGTTTGACTCGAACCGACAATCACTAAAGTTCTCATGTCTGCATCTTGCGGCTGGAATTCGCCGAGGGTGCAAACCCGCACAGATTGACCTAGCCGACCGAGGTTTCGCCCTAGTACGACGGGGGTTTTATGGTCGCGGCTTTGCAACAAAATCTCGATCGCCCTTCCGAGTTGCCAAATCCGCTGTTTCGAGATGGGATTGTAAAATGCCATAACTAAATCGGCCGCAGCAGCAGCAGCAATCCGCTGTTCAATGACCTCCCAAGGCTTGAGAATATCCGAAAGCGAAATCACGCAAAAATCGTGTCCGAGGGGTGCTCCGATCGCAGCAGCGGCCGCCTGCATGGCTGAAATGCCCGGTGCTACCCGAATATCAATGCCTTGCCATTCGGGTTTGGCATCAAAGTCGATCGCCTCAAACACCGCTGCAGCCATTGCAAAAATACCCGGATCTCCCGACGAAACGACGGCGACAGATTTTCCTGATGCTGCTAAATCTAGGGCAAAACGCGCGCGATCGATCTCTTCGCGGTTGTCGGAATCGTGCCGCTTTTGCCCTTCCCGCAGGGTTCCAGCTAAGTCGAGATAAAATTTGTAACCCACCCAATCCGTGGCTTCGCGCAGGATTTCCTTAACTTCCGGCGACATCCAGGGCGCGCCTCCGGGGCCCGTACCGACGATCGCCAGTTTGCCGCGGCTAATTCCGATCGCCCTAGCATCAAAGGGTTGGGCGGCTAGGGCGATCGCGCAATTCAGTGCGTTTGGGCGATCGTACTCGATTAAGTGACTGTTTGCACCGGCTGCTGTCAGGGCAATTTGTGCGGCCTGATTTTCGATGAATTCAATAGAGTTTAATTCGACAAGTTCGGAGAGATTGAAAAAGCGGACGGGGACTTTAAAATATTGTGAAACTGCTTCAAGTGCCGGATTTCCCATCTCATCTTTTAATGCAAAAAATCCGGCAACGGAAGCTGGCGCTAAACCAGCTTTTTCCAAGGCTTGCTGGACTAATGAAACCGCTATTTCCGGCTCAATATTCGATAGCTTTGTCAGTGCAACTGCCACAATTTGCGGATGGTAAACTAAACAATCGGGCGTTGGCGCAATTGCTTTTTCGGTGACGCGGATAGTCAATTTTGCGTCGGGGGCGATCCTCTTCGTTGGCGTAGCCCCCGTAGGGGCGGGCTTCGCTAACGGCAAATTGCTCTCGGAAAGCCAGCTTGCAGCCCCTTCTAGGCGTACTTTTGCCCCGGCGAGCAAATTTGAAATAAAAGTCTTCGCGTCCTCTGGATTCGCTAAATAATAGCCTTGGGGAGGACTCAGCAGCGCGGTGCGAAACCGGATATCTCCGGTGGTGGTAATTGCAGGTTGTACGCCCAGGGCGGCTGCAATCTCTCTGGCCAAATCATTAACGCCGTGCAAACCGCCCAGCAGCGGTACGACGGCGCTTCCGTCTTCTGCGACGGCTAAAACTGGCGGTTCGGCCCGTTTGTCTGACAGCAGCGGGGCGAGGGTGCGGATGATTATTCCGGCGGCGCAGATGCCGATGATTGGGGTTTCTGTTGCAAATAATTCCCGCAATGTTTCGCCGAAGTTGCTAAAGTTGATGTCTGTGTCGTTCGTGCGATCGATTAAACCGTAAATCTGGGAACCGGGGAAATGTGCGGAGATTTTTTTGGCGATCGGCTGGCTGTTTTGACCTAAGATAACTATTGCGGGAGGAACTCGAACCATTTTAGATTTTAGATTTTAGATTTTAGATTTTATGAGAGTTGCGACGGAAATTAGGAATTGATAATTGATAATTGGTAATGTAGGGGCGGGTTCGCCAAGGTCTGCAATACAACACCAGAAATCTACTAAACCCGCCCCACCCCCACCGAGGATGCTATCTAATATAATATAACCTAATTAAAACAGGCTACAATCAATAAATATTTCGAGGTTTGGCTGTGAAACGCATTGTCTTAATTGCAGGGTTTGAATCTTTTAATGCTGATTTGTACCGGAAAGCTGCTGAGTTGGCTGTTTCTGGCTGTCAGGGATTGGAAGTACGGGTTTTTAGCGATCGCGCCCTCGTAGACGAACCCGACGCTGTAGCAGCCGCCCTCTCTAATGCTGATGTGTTTTTCGGGAGTTTGCTGTTTGATTACGATGCGGTAATGTGGCTGCGGGAAAGGGTGCAGAATATTCCGATTCGTCTGGTTTTTGAGTCGGCTTTGGAATTGATGAGTCTTACTCAAATCGGTGCTTTTAAAATTGGCGACAAACCGAAGGGAATGCCGAAGCCTGTTAAGTTTATTCTGGATAAGTTCAGCAATGGGCGAGAAGAAGATAAGCTGGCTGGTTATATCAGCTTTTTGAAGGTGGGGCCGAAGTTATTAAAATATGTGCCGGTGCAAAAAGTGCAAGATTTGCGAAACTGGCTAATTATTTATGGTTACTGGAATGCGGGCGGGGCGGATAATGTTGTCTCGATGTTTTGGATTATTGCCGAAAAGTATTTGGGGCTGAAGGTTGCACAAATTCCGCCTCCTGTAGAAACTCCCAATATGGGTTTATTGCATCCTGATTATAATGGTTATTTTGAATCGCCTCGGCAATATTTGGATTGGTATCTCGGTAATCAAAGTGCTAGGGGGGGGCAAGATTCCCGTTCCACAAAAGAGGCTAGACATTTTGATAAAAATAGTTATAACGGGCAAGATGCCCGTTCCACAAAATTTGAGACTAATTTGTCTGAAAATTTAGACCGGGTTTCTAACGGGCAAGATGCCCGTTCCACAAAATTTGAGACCAATTGGTCTCAAAAAGTGGAGGGAGGAAAATCCCCTGTTGTGGGCATCTTGCTTTACCGCAAACACGTTATCACCAAGCAGCCTTATATTCCTCAATTAATTCGCTATTTTGAAGCGGCGGGAATTGTGCCTTTGCCGATTTTTATCAATGGCGTTGAAGGCCATGTGGCGGTGCGGGATTGGATGACGACTGCTGATGAAACTGCGCGCCGAAAACAAGGCAATATAGAAACTCTTTCGCTTTCTAAAGATGCTGTGGAAGTTGATGCGATTGTTTCTACTATTGGCTTTCCTTTGGTTGGCGGGCCTGCTGGTTCGATGGAGGGTGGAAGGCAGGTGGAAGTTGCTAAGCGCATTTTAACTGCTAAAAATGTACCTTATTTTGTGTCCGCACCTCTGCTGATTCAGGATATCCATTCTTGGACTCGTCAGGGGATTGGGGGTTTGCAAAGTGTGGTATTGTATGCTTTGCCTGAGTTGGATGGTGCGATCGATCCTGTTCCCCTGGGCGGTTTGGTGGGTGAGGATATTTATCTGGTGCCCGATCGCGCGAAACGCCTGACAAGTAGAATTAACAATTGGGTGAAACTACGTCAAACTCGGCCATCTGAAAGGAAAATTGCGATTATTCTCTACGGGTTTCCTCCCGGTTACGGTGCGGCGGGTACGGCGGCTTTATTAAATGTACCGAAATCGCTGCTAAATTTCCTGCACAAACTTCAAGCAGCAGGTTATACAGTTGGAGAAATTCCGGCTGACGGTGAGGAGTTAATTCGCAGGGTGAAAGAGGCGGATGAAGCTACTTGTGACGGGCAAGATGCCCGTACCACAAAAGAGACTGTTAATGTCAAAACTTTAGAAAAATGGCTGGGCTATCTGTTAACAAGCCGGATAGAAAAACAGTGGAAATCTTTAACTGGTACGGGCATTAAAACAGACGGCGACGAGTTCCAAATCGGTGGCATTCAACTGGGGAATGTTTGGATAGGTTTGCAGCCGCCGCTGGGAATTTCGGGCGATCCGATGCGCTTAATGTTCGATCGCGATTTGACACCTCACCCTCAATACGCTGCTTTTTACAAGTGGCTGCAAAATGATTTTCAAGCTGATGCTGTGGTTCACTTCGGGATGCACGGCACTGTTGAATGGTTGCCCGGATCTCCGCTAGGAAATACTGGCTATTCTTGGTCGGATATTTTGTTGGGAAGTTTGCCAAATCTTTATATCTATGCCGCCAACAATCCCTCGGAATCGATGTTAGCAAAACGGCGCGGTTACGGTGTTTTGATTTCTCACAACGTGCCGCCTTACTGCCGCGCTGGGCTGTATAAGGAATTGATGGCTTTGCGGGATTTGATTGCGGAATATCGGGAAGATACTGAAAAGAATTTTGTGCTAAAAGAGGCTATTTGCTATAAAATTTTAGAGAGCGGTTTGGAGGCTGATTGTCCGTTTGATGAGGGTCGCAAGTTGGGGATTGCTTTTAATTTTGAGAATGTGGGAATGTTCAGTGCTGATGCTTTTAACCGCTATTTGGTGAAGCTTTACGAGTATTTGCAGGTGGTGGAAAGTCGCTTGTTTTCTTCTGGTTTGCACGTTCTCGGGAAACCCCCTAATTCTGAGGAAATGACCTCTTATCTTGAGGCTTATTTTGGGGATAGGTTATCACAGGAACAGGTGCGTGAACTGGTTTTTGAAGAAAATGAACCGCAGAGGCGCAGAGGGCGCAGAGAGGAAGAGCAAGAGGGGTTTGATGGGGTTTTTGAGGAGGGTTTGTTGGTGCGAGATTTGTTGGTGCAAACGACGGATGAGTTGACTAATCTTTTGCGGGGTTTGAATGGGGAATATATTCTGCCTGCACCGGGTGGGGATTTGTTGCGGGATGGGGCTGGGGTGTTGCCCACTGGCAGGAATATTCACGCTTTAGACCCTTATCGGATGCCTTCTCCGGCTGCTTATGAAAGGGGGCGCGAAATTGCTCGGAAAATTATTGAGAAGCACCTTGAGGAACAGGGGAATTATCCTGAGACTGTGGCGGTGATGTTGTGGGGTTTGGATGCGATTAAAACGCGGGGCGAATCTATTGGAATTCTGCTAGAATTGGTGGGGGCTGAACCTCTAAAAGAAGGTACTGGCCGCATTGTTCGCTATGAATTAAAACCGTTAGCTGATGTCGGTCATCCCCGGATTGATGTGTTGGGAAATCTTTCGGGTATTTTCCGAGATAGCTTTGTGAATATTATTGAATTGTTGGATGATTTGTTCGTGCGGGCGGCGGATGCTGATGAACCGGAATCGGAGAATTTTATTCGCAAACACGCTTTAATTTTGCAGGCACAAGGTGTGCAGAATTATTCGGCAAGGTTGTTTTCTAATCCGGCTGGGGATTTTGGTTCTTTAGTTAACGATAGGGTTGTTGATGGTAGTTGGGAATCGGGGGATGAGTTGGGGAAAACTTGGGAAAGTCGCAATGTTTTTAGTTACGGGAGGAAGGATAAGGGGGAAGCGAGGCCGGAGGTTTTGACTCAGTTGTTGCAAGGGTGCGATCGCATAATTCAAGAAATTGATTCAGTGGAATACGGTTTGACTGATATTCAAGAGTATTATGCTAATACTGGCGGTTTGAAGAAAGCCGCAGAAAAGCAGCGGGGCAAAAAGGTTAGCACGAGTTTTGTAGAAAGTTTTTCTCAGGATACAACTCCGCGCAATTTAGAAGATTTGCTGCGCTTGGAATATCGAACTAAGTTGCTAAATCCTAAGTGGGCTAACGCGATGGTCAATCAAGGTTCTGGCGGCGCTTATGAAATTTCGCAGCGGATGACGGCGTTAATTGGTTGGGGCGGAACGGCTGATTTTACTGATAGTTGGGTTTACGATCAGGCGGCTGATACTTATGCTTTGGATGAAGAGATGGCGCGGAAGTTGCGCGAGGCCAATCCTGAAGCTTTTCGCAATATTGTCGGCAGAATGTTGGAGGCTAACGGGCGCGGTTTTTGGCTGCCGGATGCGGATAAGTTGCAGCAGTTGCGCGAGTTGTACGAATTGACTGATGAGAAGATTGAAGGGGTGACAGTGTAGTGTTTTTAGTCTAAATATTTAGGGGCGGGCTAGAAGCCCAACCCCTACTCCCCACAATAGTTTCAAAATTTGTCAGGTGCAAGTTAGGATCGCGAATTAAATAACTTACAATTTTAATTGTTATTGTGGGATGGGCGTCCCGCCCGTCCAAAAAAGACGGGCGGGACGCCCATCCCACTTTCAAGAGTGGAAGTTATTTAATTCTCATTCCTTAGAGGCGTGGCTATTAAATACCCCGATCGCCCTGCGGTTTTGCTACAGGAACTGACGGTTTATTGTTTGGAGAATTAAAAGCTCGATCGACCATATCTCCAAAGGGAACAAACTGCGGTGCAGACGATTGAGCTCCGGTTCTGAACGTTGTAACTGGCCCGCCGCCGTCCTGGGCAAAATTAATCAATCTCGTTAAAGCATCACCGGGATTTTTAGCATTGCGCTTGTCTAGGGTGAACAGCAGATTTTGAGAGTTACAGCGCCCCCGTCCGTTCACGTAACAAACTACGGGCAAGTTATTAACAATTCCTGTTGTTAACTGCAAATTGCTCAATCTTCCGCCAGTCTCGGCAACAGCTTTAGTCAATCTATTGGAAACAATTTGACAGCGCTGCCAAGGTGTATATTCGCGGCCGAACTCGGTAGATTTCCACAGAATCATCGGATCTGTCGTGACATTTCCCCGCCGCGCGATTGTCACAAAATTCCGACCGGAAGTAACGCACTGAAATGTTGTTCTAGTGCTATTCAAAGAGTTGCTGGCTGGAGCTGCTTGCACTTGGCTTGCCAAGGCGACAGTACCGGCGAAAACTAGAGCGGATGCTAATAAGGGTGCAGTCAATTTCATAATAACTCCTGCCACTAAGGCAGCTAAATTTATGTAGGAAGTCATAGTTTTAGGGACAGGGCAGTATCTATTGGTCTCAACTTAAGGTTAAACCGGTAGTCCGCCAGGGAATGAATTCCCTGCCTCAAAGCTAAAGTCCTCTTAAGAGGACTGAGAAAAAGACTGTTAAACTCATTAGTCCTCTTAAGAGGACTTTCGCTATTAGGCAGGGGTTTTAACCCCTGCCGGACTAGGGGTTATACCTTAAGTTGTGACTAATAGCCAGTGTCCTGTCCCTACCTATTCAAATTCCGCTGGTTGGCAGTCGCACCCGGATATTTTTCAAATATTAAATCAGGTTAGTTGCACCTCATGTCTGTAGGTACATGGCAGTGTGGTGTGTTTATTTCAACACTTGGAAACGTGGCTTTAGGAACACGGCACAGCCCTTTCTTTGTTTCCAACACTTCCAGACTTTGGCACAAGTATCCTAGATAGTGTTTTTAGCTACATTCTGCAAAGCCACGACAGTCAACAATGGTAAGTAAAATTACAAAGGACAGCTCCGAAATTGGCTGCCAAATAACTTTTTATGAAACCTCGAATCATTGTTTGCGGGTTGGGTCACACGGGACACAAGATTTTTTGTTTGTTGAGACAGCAAGGAGCGATTGTGGTTGGTATTAGCGATCGCCCAATTCGCGGCGAAACTTCTGATGTGGTTGTCGGCAATTTGCAAGCAGCTTCTACCTTGTTGGCGGCGGGCATTCAAAACGCTCACACTTTAGTAATTGCAGGAGACGATGATGCTGTAAATTTGGCAATTTTGATGCAAGCGAGGATTCTCAATCCTCAGATTCGCATCATTAACAGATTGTTCAATACTAGCTTGGGCGACAGGATTGACCACACTTTGCCCGATCACACTTCCATGAGCGTTTCATCATTGGCGGCTCCGGTTTTTGCGTTTGCGGCTCTCGGAAATCAGGCGATCGGACAGTTGCGTTTGTTCGATCGCACTTGGCCGATTCACGAAGAATATATCGATGACACACATCCTTGGAAAAATCGAAAACTGAGCGATTTGTGGGACGATAGATCGCGAATGTTGATTTATTATCTGCCCGCTGCTAACAAAACTGATTTAGTATCGGCGGTGCTTGCCGATCGGCAGTGTCAGCAGGGCGATCGGCTAATTGTTGCCACTCAGCCCACTCTCCACAGCCCTCAAAAAACTTTAACTCAAAAACTGCTCAAAACATTAACTAGGCTGCACAGATTTCAGCAGCACAGCCAAGCAGCAGTAATTGTTGTACTGACCCTGCTGTCAATGATTGCTGTTGCTACTGCCACCTATATTTGTGTTGACAATCATATCTCAATTGTCGATTCTCTTTA
This sequence comes from Microcoleus sp. B9-D4, assembly GCF_036705105.1. Taxonomy (NCBI): domain Bacteria; kingdom Bacillati; phylum Cyanobacteriota; class Cyanophyceae; order Oscillatoriales; family Microcoleaceae; genus Microcoleus; species Microcoleus sp. B9-D4. The sequence goes on along the minus strand of NZ_JAUBTS010000002.1, from coordinate 13,756 downwards.
TTTTTCAGTAGGGATGATTACCGGAGCCGGAGGCTATGAAAAAGTTGCCGAACAAGCTCCTGAAAGCATTAAACTATTTACAGTTGTCATGATGTTAGTTGGAGCAGGCATCATCGGCATCTGCTACGCGCTGCTCAACGATTATGTATTGGGAACTCGCTTTACCGAATATTGGGATGTGGCGCGAGTGCCGCAGCGCAATCATTACATTATTTGCGGCCTCGGAGGAATAGGTATCCAAATTGCTAAAGAACTGCACACTAACGGTTACGATATTGTGGCGATCGAGCAAGATCCAAACTGCCGCTTTCTGAACACGGCTCGCTCAATGAAAATTCCGGTCATTCAGGGAAGTGCCAGTTTACCCGCAACTTTGGAAGCTGCTAATGTTAAGCAAGCGGCAGCACTTTTGGCTGTTACTAGCAGCGATATGTCTAATGTCGAAATTGCATTGAGCGCTAAAGGATTGGCACCAAAACTATCAGTTATTGTCCGCAATCAAGACCCACATTTTGCTTTGATGGTGCAGCAAGTTTTTGAGTTTGAAGGAGTTTTGAACCCGACGGAATTGGCTGCTCCTGCTTTCGCGGCGGCGGCGATTGGAGGCAGAATTTTGGGCAACGGAATGACTGCTGATAGTCTCTGGGTTTGCTTGGCCACATTGATTACGCCAAACCATCCTTTCTGTGGCCACCGTATTCAAGATGCTGCTAAGTCTGCGGATTTTGTGCCTCTTTATGTGGAAACTAAGTGTCAAACTCTCCACGGCTGGGATTTACTGAATTGTTGTTTGAGTACGGGGGATGTTTTGTATTTGACGATGCCGGCGAATCGGTTGGAGCAACTGTGGAGAACCACCTCGGAATTAATTAAAACTTAATGGTTTGACGCGGGAATTTATGTTGCCGATCGCTCAATTGCAACTACAAACCTGATAAAATTGGCCCAGTAGAGTAAATTGGACTTACTGCTAATCCTCTGAAATCCGGTTTCTTAGGGCAAGTTCTAGTATAAATAACCAACAGAGTCTCAATTAGTTGCGATATAGAATGAGAAAATTTTTAGCATTATGTGTGTTTGGTCTGATAATGGCGATCGCCTCTGTAGCTGTCGCCGCTCAACCTTTGTTCGTCGCTTATCCTCCCGCAAACCACAAAACTACAGCCGATCGCATCTTTTTAATCGGCACAGCGCCCGCACCGGGACAAGTATCGGTAAATGGCAACCAAATTTCGCGCACCGCATCCGGGCATTTCGCCCCGACTTTTCCGCTGCAACTCGGCGAAAATCTCTTTACATTGCGTTACGAAAATCAGGAAGTCAAAATTAAGGTGACGCGCGAGTCGAATCAGCCGGCAGCCCCTGTAGGATTGGCTTTTGCTAAAGATTCCCTGACGCCGAAAGTCGATGTGGCGAGTTTGCCGGGGGAATATATTTGCTTTGGGGCGATCGCACCTGCGAATGCTCAAGTTTCGGTAAAATTGGCGGGCATTACTATTCCTTTAAAAGCGCGATCGCAAGTCGAACTACCCGACAACGCATCTGTACTGTTAGACGCAAATTCCCCGATCAAAAAAGGCGGCAGCCAACAGTATCAAGGCTGCGGTAAAACCCCGGAGAACGCCCTCTCATCTAAGGGAGAAACAGTTGATTTAGGCGTGCCATCGTTTGAGCTAACAATGAACGATCAAACTATCAGCCAACAAGGTACTGGAAAAATTTCTATTCTTTCTCCGGCTGACTTAGAAATAGCCGAAGTAACAGCAGATCCTGGTGTCGCCAGAACCGGGGCAAGTACAGATTTTTCTCGGATGACACCGCTGCCGAAGGGAACGCGAGCAACAATTATCGGGCGCGAGGGAGAATGGCTCAGACTCGATTACGGTGCTTGGATTAAAGCATCGGAAGTTCGAATTGTCAAGGATACAGTACCTCCGCGATCGATTATTCGCAGTGCCAGTTCGCGTCAAGTTTCCGGCTGGACAGAGGTGTTATTTCCCTTAGAAACACCCGTCCCAGTCACCGTGCAGGAAGGAGAACGCACCTTCACTTTAACCCTGTACAATACCACCGCTCAAACTGACATTATCCGCCTCTCGGATGACCCCGTAATTTCACGTTTGGAATGGCAACAAATCGCGCCACTGCAAGTACAATATACTTTTAATCTCAAATCTGCCCAGCAGTGGGGCTATAAATTGAGATACGAGGGCACAACTTTAGTGCTGTCTTTAAAAAACCCGCCTGCCAATACAAGCGCGGTGCCCAATTCGCAAGCAAAGCCGCTGTCGGGAATTAAGATTCTCATCGATCCGGGACACGGCGGGCCGGAGGATGGAGGTGCAGTGAGTCCAGTGGGAATTAGGGAAAAAACAGTAGCTTTAACAGTGTCGAAATTGGTGCAACAGGAATTGGTAAATCTGGGCGCGAATGTGGTAATGACGCGGGTAGAAGATGTCGATTTGGATTTGCCGCCACGGGTGGAAATGATTCAAAAAGAAGAACCTGCGATCGCAATTTCAATTCACTACAATGCTTTGCCGGATAACGGCGATGCCATTAAGACTAAAGGCGTCGGCGCTTTCTGGTTTCACCCGCAATCGCACAGTTTGGCAATGTTTTTGCACAATTATTTAGTTGCCAAGTTGAACCGTCCGAGCTATGGTGTATTCTGGAATAACTTAGCCATGACTCGTCCTGCCGTTACTCCATCTGTTTTAATGGAATTGGGATTTCTGATCAATCCCGAAGAGTTTGAATGGATTGTGAATCCGACAGAACAAAAGAAATTAGCTGAGGCGATCGCCCAAGGTGTTACCGAATGGTTTGCCTCGGTCAAATAATAGTTAGTAGTAAGAACTGAAGTCATTCTCAAAAAATTATAATCGGGACTTCAGTTCAGCCCATACCAGGAAATGAAATAATGCTAATTTTTACTCAATCAAAAGCCTTTTTTATTGCAGCCGTCGTTGCAAGTTTCAGCTTCTCGCTTTACAGCTTTCCTGTTTTCGGCAAGCAGCAAAGTCTTGCTCCCGCAAAAGCAGAAGCTTTAAAAAAGCAAACTCAATGCTCGTTTATTACAGGTGAAGGTGGCGCTGTTAACATTCGCAAAGGCCCAGGCAATAAGTACCCGGTTGTAGCTAAACTCAAAAGAGGAGACGGAGTTAGGGCTGTCAGCAGACAAGGTAATTGGGTGAAAATTGCCGCCAGATTTTCGGGTAATCCTCCTAATGAAACTTTGACAATCCTTGACGGTTGGGTGAACAATCAATTTATTAATGGCTGTTCCGAAGACCAATTTGAGAGGTGGCGGCAATAGGGAATTTGGTTTGTAGTAAGGACTTCATTCCTGAGTTTAGATGAGGACTTGCATTCCTCACTACAAACCCAACCGGGAGATTTTTTAAATTCGTACAAAAAAGACTATCGCCCTGATTCATTGTTGCATTCTCAACCAGCTAAACACCTGTTCGGCAGTGATATTCAGGGGAATCATTTCGGGTACAGGAAGGACATCGCTACCTTCGCAGAATTGCGGTTGTTGCTTGGGCAAAAACGCTAAAATCGATCGATCGTCTGGATCGATTAGCCACCCCAATTGACAATTATGTTGAAGACAGTGAATAATTTTTCTAGTTACGCGATTTTAGCTTTGTTGTGGCGACAGGATTTCGATCGCCCAATACGGCGCAATTCGCACATCATCTACTGGTTCGCCACTCTCATCAAATTGAATCTGTTCCCACAATAGTACCGCAATATCTGGAACAATCGATCGACCGCCAAAGGTACACCGCAACTCTGGAAAAGCATAAGCTATCTTGGGTTCCTCTACTACTTCATTAATGACACGCAGGAATCGCCCTTGGAGACGAGAAAGTTTAGTTTTCGGCATAGGTTTTTGGATAATCTCCCCCTCAATGTATTCGCTGGCCGGTTTGGTTTCTGGCAGTTTCAAAAATTCTTCCAGGGTGATTCGCCCAGTTGCGATTGTCATAAATAAATTCCTCAATTCTACCTATCTTCAGTGTAAGCGAAAAAAAATATTTATCTTTTATGAAAATTGTGCTATTTAGCCTAACTTTCGGGAACAATCTGCTGCTTAAACTCAAACAAATTAGGATTTTCAGGGTCATAAAAAGCCCGCAACCAATGCACATTGGGAGAACCAAAAGTTTCAACTCTAGTAAAATTTTTCATTCTCGGTAGTTGAGTCTCATCGGTAAAATAGGGTAAAGGTTTATCGATGCGGAAATAGTGAGTATCGCCGTGGACGAATACAACCTGCCCTGGGAAATTGCCTGTTTCTGTTTCCAGAGTTGCGATAAAATCGTTGTAGCCACTTCTTCTTTTGTCCGTCGGATCGAGTTCAAATCCCGGATTAGCCTGTGCAACTAACACAATTCCTTTGCTGTTGCTGCGTTTGGCTAAAGCAAAACATTCTTTGATCCAGGCTAAGTTAGCCCAATTGCGATCGGCATATTCTGCATCTGCTTCGGGAGTGCGACCAAAATTGTTATTACTTCCCGGCATATTAATCCCCAAAAACACAACGCCATGATAAATCCAGCGAACATTTTCGCGGAATTTAGCAAACTGCGGGTTTTCGCTTTGACGGGTGAGAATTAAGGTGCGCTTTCCCAAACTTTGATTACCGTTGCTAAATATTTCCCGCAGTTTAGCCAGTCTTTCTACTGGATCGTAACTGCCATTTTTTGAACGGTGGCAATCCGTCCATTCATTGTCACCATAAGCTAGAATAAACGGTATCTCAAAATTGTCAAATAACTGCTTGCGGCTGACAAACGTTGCATCATCGCACACACTAGAACCGTTTTTAATGTCGCCATCGTGGACGACAAACGCTGCGGGCGATCGATTGATATCTGCAATCAAACTAGGAAATTGTGCTTCCTGTTCGGCACTGTAGGGCAAATCGCCAATCAAGGCAAATTCAAAAGGTTTATCGGCCCAACTTTCAGCATAGCTCAAAGTACCTAAACCGATAACAGATGCAAAAATGATAAATCCAATAATCAAATATTTTTTAAACATTCCTTCTCCAGTAGCCAGCAAACCATCGATATCCTAACAAAACTTGCCAACATCTCTGTTTTCTTCTTTTCCTCTGTGTTCTCTGTGCTCTCTGTGGTTCAAAAAAAAAAACTGCCTAAATTGCGATTATTAATGATACCATAAACACGATAAATTACTATAGATAAATTATGAAATTTCCCCCGACGCTCTCGGTAATAGCTGCATTGTTAATGGCTAGCTGCAATATCCAACCCCAAAAAATCAACCAGCAAACCAACACACAGCCTACAGAAAGTCGCTCGCCAATAACAACCCCTGTCCCCGCCCAACCCAAGTCTGAGATCAAAGAAGCAAAACTAATTGCTGTCGGTGACATCATGATGCACAGTACCCAAACGCGATCGGGCTACGACGCAAAAAATAAAACATACAATTTTGACAATTTCTTCGCACCAGTTAAAAGTATCCTGTCAACAGGCGATTGGGTAATCGGAAATCTCGAAACACCTTTAGCGGGTTCCGATGCGGGCGGATATACGGGATATCCGCTATTTAACGCACCGGCTCAATTAGCGGATGCTGCTAAAAAAGCCGGATTTAATATCTTGACAACTGCGAACAATCATGCTTTAGACCGGGGAGAAAAAGGAGTAATTAGGACGATCGCCAATTTGAGCGATCGCAAAATTGCCTCAACAGGAACAGCCACATCTACCACCGAGGCTTCACGTACTTTAATCAGCACCAAAAACAACATTTCACTAGCCATCCTAGCTTACACCTACGGCACAAACGGCATTCCCATACCCAAAGGCAAAGATTACTTAGTTTCGCTAATCGACGAAAAAAAGATAATCAAAGACATTGCCAAAGCGCGAAAACAAGGAGCAGATATTATCGCAATTTCCCTGCATTTTGGCGATGAATATCAGCGACAGCCAAACAGCCAACAAAAACAATTAGTGGAAAACCTATTAAAAGCCGGTGCAGACATCATTCTGGGCAGCCATCCCCACGTCGTCCAACCTTACAAAATTTTTAACTTTCCCGGCAAAAATGGCAAAAGCCGCAAAGCTGTAGCCATTTATTCAATGGGAAACTTCATTTCCGGTCAGAATAAAAAATATACAGACTTAGGCGTGATTTTGCAAGTAAATATTCGCAAAAAATTTCCCGAAAAAACCACAGAAATTACCGATGTAAAAACACATCCTACTTGGGTACACCGCTATACTTTGAACAATAAAACTAACTATCGCGTTTTGCCATTAGAAACAACAGTCAGCCAGAAAAAAGATGCACTGCTAGCAACTTCACAGTATCCTGTTTTAGCAAAATATTTGCAGGATATGAACAATCATCTTAACTCTTTGAATACTCAGCAGAAATCAGAGTAATTGGTAATTGCGCTTCTGCTCCCTCTTCCTTCGCGTCCTACCCTACCCTTCACCGAACCCCTGCGGGGAACGGGAACGGCTTCGCCGAACGCGTCTTCGCGGTTCAATTCAATTCAACTGCTGAATTAGCCAATAAATCGCCCCTTCAAAATCAGCAACCTGCTCAACAGCGGGAATCTGCTGGCGCTGCACCATCACAACCGGAATTCCCAGTTCCCTAGCCGCAGCAATTTTAGCATAAGTAGCATTGCCACCGCTGTTTTTGCTAACAATTGTATCAATTTGATATTCTAATAGTCATTGCCGCTCGTCTTCCAATCAAAAAGGCTCCTTGCTAATAACAATTTACCGTTAGGAACAGGAGTATTTAGTACAGGAGGATCGATCGCCCGCATCAAAAACCAAATAGTCACTGATTTAGGGTGCGTCAATCGATTTGAGATTTGAGATTTGAGATTTTAGAGGCGACCCCACGGATAAATGCTCTTTCTTGAGGATTTTCGATTTGAGATTTGGGATTGATTCCACGGATAAATCACGTGGCGGGTACCACCTTTGAAATTCCTGGTCAGGGAAAACGATATTACCCGAAAGCAGGGCACGGTAGTGCGGTTTCCCTGCAAATCCGGCGATCGTTACATCCGATCCGTGCGATCGGGCGATCGACAAAATTGCTGTAGGGAAACGGCACTACCGTTTCCTGACTGCCGTTTTCTTACCCGCAGTTTTTTTAAAGTCGCATAAATTTTCAGTAAATACCGATCTACACACTCGCCAAACCCAAAGTTAAAATATACCCAATAAAAAATAGCTCCTCCTAGCTGTTTTTTGGCCCGCTAAATATCAGGGAGTGCATCTACGTGTCAATAAATAAAACGCTCAAAGGCAGAGCCACTACACCTGCCCCAGGTTTTACCATGATTGAGCTATTGATAATTATTTTAATCATAGGAATATTTTGTGCGATCGTCGCCCCCTCTTGGCTAATGTTTATCAACAACCACCGTTTAAAGCTATCGCTCGATCGAGCTTATTGGGCAATGGAACTGGCGCAAAGCAACGCCAAACGATCCAAAATTTCATGGCAAGCCAGCTTCAAACAAGTAGGAGAAAACGTACAAGTAGCAGTCCATCCAGCCGACATTCCCCCCGGTCAAGTAGCAGCCAGTCAATGGAAAAACCTAGAACCGCAAATTCAAATACATACAAATGACACAACATTGCGCCAAGTCACTGAGAATACAAATCAAGTAACAAAAGATGGAACAGTCTGGCGAGCCATGTTCAATTACCGAGGTTGCCCAGTTTATAACAAGACTGACGAATGCGGTTTAACAAGCATTCTAGCAAAAGGAAACCTAACACTATCTCATCCTCATCTCAAAAATGGCGATCGATGCGTCATTATCTCCACTCTCTTAGGACATCAGCGCACCTCCAAAAGACAAAGCAAACCCAATGACAAAAATCGATACTGTTACTGAATTCAGATTACCCACAGTCAGGACACGGCAGTGCCGTTTCCCTACAAATCGGGCGATCGTTACATCCGCTCGCCCGCTCGCCCGGAACCCGTCAAGCTACGATTATTTTGGAGTAGGGAAATGCCATTGCCGTGTCCTCAATAGCCTTGTTGTCGATGCTTATATTCGATGTCAATTCCTGACGCAACATCTCCGATATAATCAACTACTTCTTACTCGGCGCAATCTTCTCAATAGAAATCAGCGCCTCCATCACCGACTCCACAATTGGCGCAGCCACCGTACCCCCCGAAGAACCCTCATTAGGCTCATCAATCACCGCCAGCACCACATACCGAGGAGCCTCCACAGGGATTATCCCCACAAAGCTAGTAATAATCGCGTTCTTAGAATAACCCCCACCAGCATTAGCTTTTTGAGCCGTGCCCGTTTTTCCAGCAATCCGATACCCAGGAATTTGTGCAGCTTTCCCCGTACCGCCATCCACCACAGTTTCCATCATTTCTAACACCTGCTTAGTAGTTTCCGGCGAAAAAACCTGCTTTGGAACCGCCCTCGGAAGCTTCCAATAAGCTTCACCTTCCCTATCAAAAAGTCCCCGCACAACGTGAGGAGTCACCAACTTGCCACCATTAGCCAAAGCGCCGTTAAGCTGCACCAACTGCATCGGAGTAATCGAAAAACCTTGCCCAAAAGCCGTAGTAGCAACTTCCACCGGAGAGTTAATAAATTGCTCTCGATTTTTAAGTTGACTGCTTACTTCAAAAGGCAAATCAGTTCCTGCTGTTTGTCCTAGTCCTAGTTTTTCTAAAGCTTGATAGTAAAGAGAAGGTTTCATGGTTCTCATGATGTGCACCATCCCCACATTACTAGAATGTTTCAAAATCTCAGTAACAGTCGAAGGGCCACGCGCTCCTGCTCTTTGGTAATCGGAATTTTGGATAGTCCAGGGATTCATGTAAATCCGACCTTCATCGTTAAACACAGTATTAGGTTTCACCGCACCCGCTTCCAGAGCGATCGCCACATTAATCGCTTTAAAAGTCGAACCAGGCTCATAAACATCAGTTACAGCCCAATTTTTATAGCGCGACAAATCGAAATTAAAATATTGATTCGGGTCATAAGAAGGTTCCGCCACAACTGACAGCAATTCCCCGTTACGGGCATCCATCACAATCACTGTGCCCCGCTTCGCATCGTGTTGCTTCATTTTTTCCTTGAGGGCACTTCGGGCCGCCCGCTGCAAGCGACTGTCGATCGTCAATTGCAATTTCAAGTCATCAAGCTGCACAAATCCCGCCGTCAGCCGATCAGGAACCCAATTCCCATTGCTCGACCTGCTAAACTGAATCGACGGCATCGATCGTTCCAACAAATTCTGCTGGCTGTATTCCACCCCGGCTTGTCCCTTCCGTTCCCCGTCCACATAACCGAGGATATCCGCCGCCAACTCCTGCTGCGGGTAAAAACGCTGCTGCTGACGCAGCAACTCCAAGCCATCCACCAGACTCTCTTTAATTTGCATCCCAGCGACGCGATCGGCAACCTCTTGAGGCAGAGAGTCCGCAATTGTAATACCGCTTTCAGCAAGATTAAACCTGCGTATCAATTCAGTTTCCGACGTAGTGCCCGGAGTCAGTTCGATCGCCAGCATCGGAGCCAACTTAGCAGCAATTTCCGCCTTCGAGTGGTTAAACAACTTTGGGTGAGCGTAGAGCGTGTACACCTGTCTGTCGATCGCCAAAACATTCCCTGCGCGGTCAATTATCGGGCGTCTCGGTACAAACGGCTTCGTTTTGAGAGTTTGCTGCTGCTCTGCCTGTTTACGCAGCGCCGGAGCTCGCGTCACCTGCAAATAAAACAAATTCACAGCCAGCCCCAGCCCCCCCAGCATCAACACCGCCCACACCGCCCACAAACGGAACTTGCTGCGCTTTAAACGCTCCACCGGTCGCCCCCAAGATGCAGCCGTCTGTTGTGGCGATCGGCCGAAACTGCCGGAATCTCTAGGTTTGGCTGATTTTTTCCACCCAGTACGCGCGGCGAAGCTATCCCGTAGGGAATCGCCCGCCTGTTTTGTGCGTTTGAAATTCGGCGATCTGTAGCGGTCAAAACGGGGGTCGTAGCTCATGGCATTAAAAATTCAATAGCAAGTTAGAGCGTTGTAGAATTGATAATTTATAACTTAAATCTTAAAATATAAAATTCACGACTTGGGAATGAGCAGTCCCTATCAGGGTTTGGATCGCACCTAAAGTTGCATTCTGTTTTTTGAAGTGGTCTTAATTATTTTTAATCTGTAACTTCCGGTGGGAAGCTGAAAATTGATCGCGACTTGCATTCAAAGTCAAAAAGGAAATTAGAGCCTCAAATTCTCAGGCCCTCGGACACTCATGCCCGGAGGGCGCTCTCCGCTTTGACACAGGTTTAATAGCCCAGCGGTGTTTCCACACCGGCTCGATTCTGGAGAGCGGGCTCAGAATTTGGTGCCGCAACGGGCGATCGAGTTTCAGGGGCAGGCTGCAAGAAAATCGTGTCCCCAGGATTCTGCGGAGCCAAACCGGTTTCGGGATTTTGGGCTTCTTTAGCAAGTTGGTGTTTCAAGACTTCGCTAGAAGCACTCAATTGCTGTTCCCGGAGGCGCAGAGTTTCCAGTTTTTGATACTCCTGACTCCAGCGCTGCTCGCCGTAAACTGTCAAGCCGTAGAGACTCAGAGCACCGCCCAAAAGCATAACTGCTACCACTGAGGAGGCGCGCTGTGCCTCCAGGAGCGAGCGCAACCACACTGGCTGCTGCTGGCGATTGGGCAAGACTTTCAGCACCGATGCGGACGATCGAGCAATCGCCTGTTCGTCTGCTGGTGAGTAGTTGGGCAATACCGGCCCTGTCTTCGCCCGCCTAGCTTTGGCAATAGAAGTAACTTTGCTTTTGGCCGGGCCAGCAGCGGGCTTGCGGGTCGATCGGGAGCGGGGAGAATCCGGGGATCTGATAGCAGCGGTCATAAAGTTCACCAATACGTAAAGTGGGGTAGCTTCAGCTTGATTGAGGTTAAGAGTTTTTTGTCTCCCAGAGCGCCACTAGTGGCTATCTGCGTTCGCTCGGCTATCCTTACCAAGGATACCTCACAAGCCAACCAACCCATCCTACCACTGGTCTCTTTGACTTCAGGATTTGCCAAAAAAAAGAAATCTTTGCTGGTTAGCGATAATCTATGTGAAATTTATTAATAAATGCAGTATTGTAATCAACGAGCGAATCGTTGAGCTATTCGTGCCAGCATTGTTTCTCAAGTACACTATTCCCTTCCTTGCGATGGGTTTTCAATGTTAAGGAGTTTTTATGAACAAGGGATTAATTCGTTTGACTTTGGTAGTGGGCTTGGCAGCAGCCCTCGGCGCCTGCGGAGGTCCAGATACTCCTAGCCCTAGCCCTAGCCCCACTCCGGGCAGCACTACTACTACTACTCCTCCTGCTTCTTCTCCAGCAGTTAAGGAAACTCCAAAGGCTAGTCCAGGGGCGGGTGCAACTACTTCTCCATCTCCTGCTCCTAAAAAGTAAAAAGACTCCCTAACTAGGGCGATCCGAGAGTGTTTGCCCAACGAGCCTAGCCTCCAGGTGAAAAATCGTTCGCTCCTCGCATTTTTTCATCTCATAGGTCTAGGTCTCAAGTTGGGTGTTAGTGATTCTCTGCTGCTTTTACTACAGTTCAGTACGTCCCCTTACTGCCGCAAAGTCCCCTGATTCGCTGCATGACAAGATCATTCCTTTTCAAGTAGAAAATTTGACCAATAATTTCTTGATGGTACCCGCCACGTGATTTATCCGTGGAATCAATCCAAAATCCTTGCATCCTCAAGCCCCCGGATTTATCTCGCGCAAGTCAATCTAACAATAGTCAGGACAGTTTCTATATACCCCAATGGCTTACTGTCTCGATGAAAGCATCGACATTGCTACTCGATTTGTTGACTACGAGTTTCGCGCCGGTGCCGGCAAGCAAATCGACCGGTCTGTTTTTTCTGTTTTGAGCGACTTTAGTGATTCAATTGGCGCCGCGCCAGTTCGGTATTAACCATGCCTCGGCAAAACTCGCTCCAGTTGCGCCTGAGTGCTGCTTTAAACCTATTCCACCGTCGCTAGTAGGATGGTGCTAGTTTGGTAGGCGATGTTGAGCATGGCAGATATTGCTTGCTGCTGTCGCCATACTGAGTCCTTTAGCTTTGATTCCTCAATACCGAGTTAAGCATCCTTCGCTGTTTGAGCGTATTGCCCAAATTTACGGACTTTGTGGGCAAACCCCGCCTCCGAGATGTGAAAGTCTACCGCTCGGGCGATCGTCCCTGCCTGAAAATTCCAGGTAAACCATTAACTGCTCCCCAACACTTACAGGGTTGACCCTCCTGCAGTAGCCAATCGACAAGAGTTTTAAAAAATTCATTATCACATATAAAAAAATAAGTCAAGGATATTTGGGAAAAAATATAAATTTTTCAATTTGTTTGAACTACCAGCCGGGAAGTCCCTCGGTATATTTAGAGGGGACACATCTGAGCGCTGCGCGAAGTACCCCGTTGGGAATTACCGACCGTGATGGAAAGAAGCGTCGGGTGGAGGGACGGAAACCGACAATTAGACTTAGCCACTAGGAATTAATCTTCGGAAGTATCTTGATTTTCGATGTACTTCCTAAGTGTTGAAATGGTAATCTTTGGTGTGGCATTTTGGACATACACAAACTATACTATGCAAAGGTCGAAAAAAGGAAGTTAAAAAATGCAACTCACTTACAAATACCGCCTCAAACCCACCAAAGCCCAACTAACAACGATGGTGGCTCACCTAGAACTCTGTCGTCGGCAGTACAACTACCGACTTGGCGATAGATTTAGGTGGTGGTCAGCCACGAGAACACCTATCAACGCCTGCCCCTTGATTGTTTCTCTAGTCCCGATTGAGGAAATTTATCAAAATATTCCTTTGACGAGAGTGCAAACTAGGGATGGTAGAAAAAAGGATGAGTCAGGCAATCCTTTGACCAGGAAAGGTGACGTTTTATCGAACATTGAAGGCGGATATGTACAGTGGCAAACCATACAACTGGCTGACCTGAAAAACACAAAAAAGCTATTTCCTGATTATAAAGTGTTGGACTCTCAGGTTTTGCAAGATGTCGTCAACAGAGTGGAAACTTCCTTTTCAAATTTCACGACGCCCGATAAAAATGGCAATCGTAGAGGCAAGCCCAGATTCAAAGGGCTTCATTACTACAAATCTTTCACTTATCCTCAACTAGACAATCTTGATCTTGTCAAGGACGAGCAAAATAGGATTTGTATTGACCTCGCAAAAATAGGTCAAGTACCTATGGTTTTCCACCGTCCAATACCAACAAGGTTCACAGTTAAGACGGGAACAGTTATCAGAGAAGCTGATGGGTGGTATATCTCCCTGACGCTAGAAGATAAAACAGTTCCCGTAACGGTTGCAGAAATTCAACCGACGGTCGAAAATACTGTTGGCATCGATATGGGAATCACTAATTACGTCTATCTTTCCAATGGCGAGAGAGTTGAGAATCCTAGGTTTTTGAGGAAGTCGGCCCAGAAATTGGCAAAACTTCAAGCGAAGTTAGCTAATAGAGTCAAGGGTTCTAAGCCTTGGAAGATTATCAAGGACAAGATTTCCCAACTCCATCAGTTTGTAGCTAGATCCCGATTAGATTTTCAGTTTAAAACTGCACATGAGCTATTCGGTAAATGTGAGGTTTTAGTTGTTGAAGACTTGAGTGTCAAAAATTTAACTAGACGTGCCAAGCCCAAGACAGATGTTGAAAA
>NZ_JAUBTS010000001.1:331815-346072 GCF_036705105.1 Microcoleus sp. B9-D4 | reverse complement strand
GCATTGACAGCGCCTTCAAGAATTACCTTTTGGTAGTTTCTTTAGAATCCCTGTTGCTTCAGCACAGGGAGTGTCAAAAATCACGCTCTGCAATAAATTTTGTAAGCATCATGTTGTAAGTATCATTAGAGCTTCAGCTATGAACTACTTTCAAAAAACCGCATTATTTATCGGGGTAGCAACTGCTATTAATGGGCTTAGTTTTGCAGCTAAGGCTCAGTTCTGTGCAGACCCTTCTCATACAGCAGCAACCAAAGCTAGACTCGATGAAATTGCCGAGAGTCAAGGGATACCAATCAATAAAGTTGGAAAAGCTTATGAAAATTTTGCACGAGCTACAATTAGACCAGGTACTCCAATTCCAGAGAATTTTAGGTTATTTCCTTCACCCGCAAGGGCAGCAGCCACAGGTGGTGCTACCCGAAATGTACAACCTGATGGAGTTCTTCCACTTGTGTTCGTAAACTTTCCAGCAGGCCCAACTGAAACATATCCTGATAGCGTTTTCTATGAGGTAAAGGCACTGCAAGGAGGTCTCCTCCCCCCTAGTTACTCAGATTATCAAATTCTTGGTTTCATTGATGCGCTCGGTAACAGCCCTGCCAAGACAGCAGGCAAAATACCAGCAATCATTTTTATCACTAGCGCCGATATCAAGCAGATTAGTAATGCTACAGTAGCAGAAGCTTCATTGAGAGGTGTAGCTGTCTGGCACGCTATAGGTTGTGAAATTCCGGGCAGCTTTAATCAGCTTCAACTAGGTGAAGCTTCGCTGAGAAATCCCCAAGTTTACATTTTCCAGCTAACGATTCCAGAAGCAATAGGCCCTGGAATCCCCGGCAGGATTTTCATACCAAATCCGACTTAAATACCCCCTTGATGACTTGGCGGTTGAAACCGCTTTGGGGGTGCAAAATCGAATGTAGCTTCTCAAGTCATTGGATTTTTACCCCCAACTATACAAACGAAGCCCGCCTCTTTGGCTCGCGAGCTAGGACGCTCCTACTAAGGAATAAAAGTGACCCGAAACCCGGATTTTGTATCACCAATTAAAGGTTAATTATTTACTCTTTCATACTTTACTCAATGGTGAAAATCATGTCTATTGAAGAGCGCCGAGGTATTGAATCTATTGACGTAAACCAAAATCTACTTCTCGTTCGCGCTCCTATTGAATTAGTGGCGGAAAAGCTTAGTAGGGCGAGACGCGCGGATGTCTGGGAACGGGATATCTACGATCGCGAAATCGAAATTACGGCCGAAAGCTATATTGTATTTCAGTTCCGAGGACATCCTTGGACGATCGTTGAACAACTGAATTATCAGCCCGGTCACCTTGTATTTGGAGTAGGAGATGCTATCACCCTTTCCAGCTTCCCATCCACTCGCGCCCTCTACTACACAGGTAGCGACACTTGCGGCTATATTGGTTATAACTGCTACGACGGAGGTGCATTTGCAGAGATGCTGTACTTTGAAGCAGAAATGGATCTCCTATTCCTCTCTGACTTTCGTGAGGTCAAAGCTGAGGACATTGACAGTGCCTTTCGCTTTACTTACGCTTTTATGCAGGAGCAAGATATATATATTCCCAACGCACATTACGAAAATGTGAAGGTTGGCGATCGCATTAATTTACGCCCCAAAGGCCCGACGTTAGATGATTTAGTACGCAGCGACTTCGAGCGAGTAGATTATGTAGGCATTAGCTAAAATATGCTCAACTAGAAAATTTCGCCACACCACTCAACCCGCTATTCTTGCGCCCTTTCCCCACAACTTCCTCATCCGCTGCTGCAATTCCATCTAAAGCTCGATCGCCCGCAGCCCCTTCCAACAAGTGAATTTGAAGTTGATCCAACCGCGGCCCGGACACAGAAACAACCGTAAGTTCAACATTTTCGCCCCGCCAAACTTCCCCAGCAGCCGGCATTCTTTGCAACTGATAACTCAGAAAACCTCCAATTGTCTGATATTCGTCAGTTACTGGCAAATCCAAATTCAATATTTGATTCACATCATCTAAATTTAACTGCGCTTGCACTAAATAAGTGCGATCATCCAATACTTGCAAAGCAATTTCTTTACTGTCGGGCGACTCGTAGCTGCGGCCGATAATTTCGGCTATCAAATCGCGCAATGTCACTAAACCGGAAATGCCGCCAAATTCATCAACTACGATCGCAATTTCTTCCGAGGAACTCTGCATCAAAGGCAGCAGTTCCCCCAGCAGCATCATCTCCGGCACAAACCTCACCGAACCCATCCAAGTTACAATTGGCGTGTCGGGAGATAGCAAACCTTCAGCTAGGGGTTTTGCAAGTTGTTTGAAGCCAATAATGCCGATAATGTCGTCTAAAGAATCTCCCGTTACGGGATAGCGGGAATGGTTAGAAATCGCCATTTCGTCGAGCAAAGTTTGAAAAGTTGCCGTCTTGGGAAGTGCGACAATGCTAGGCCTCGGCACCATCACTTCTTCTACCCAAACTTCGCCAAATTCAAACACGTTGTTGAGCAATTCTCGCTTTTCTGCTTCCAAGCCGCTGGATTCGCTGGAAGTAGCTATAATTAATTGCAGTTCTTCGGGAGTAACCGGCCGATGCCTTAGATCGTATTCGATGCCCGCAAACCGCAAAAGCGATCGAGTAGATTGATTGAGAAACGACACAAAGGGCTTGAACAAACGGGCAATCAATAAACTCGGAGGCCCTAAACTTCTGGCTAGCTGTTCGGAATGCAGCAACGCTACAGATTTGGGAAAGAGTTCGCCCAGTACGATTTGCACGTAAGCTAGCAGGAAAAAAGTTACTATTGATATGCTAAAAGAATGGGCGATCGCAGACTTGATGTAAATTGGCAGCGGCAAATAGCCGATCGACATTCTCACTAGCACAGCGATCGTACTTTCCCCAATCCAGCCGAGAGCTAAACTAGAAAGAGTGATTCCCAACTGCATTGTTGAGAGCAATCGCTCAATACTTTGCTGCAAAGATTGCACAGTTAAAGCTGCAACGTCGCCAGCTTCCACTAACTGATTGATGCGCGATCGGCGTACCGTCACCATCGAAAACTCAGCCGCCACAAAAAAAGCATTAATCGCAATCAGCAACAGCACTGACAGCAACCGCGACAGCACCTCTGTCAAACTCATCGCGGGTAAATCAGATATCTCCTGCACTCTCGCCCCTAAAAGTGACACAATGCTCCCTAAAAAAACTTTCTCGATCGAACCTGAGAATCCGTCTGCAGGTTTGGTCTTCTTTTATTTTACTTCGCCACTGGAATGCCAGATATTTGCAACTGAAGTTTTTGACCTGGATAATCTGTCAGCGTCAGCGAAACTTCCTTAGCATTTTCCAGCAAAGCTGTGGGAATACTCACCGTACCGTAAAACACCTGCCCGTTGGGGGGCAGTTCCGACGGCAAATCCTCGGCAGTCGCGCTCAGGGCCCTGCCACGATCGTCAGTGACGTTCAAGAAACTGTAGAGAAACCTCACAGCTTGGGAACCTTCATTTTTCATGCTCACGTCTAGCAGCATGGAATTGTTGCGCTGACTGGCCGCGCTCACTTCCAGAGTTATTCCCCCGTCGCGACTGTTCAGGGGAAACTTGGCGCTGGCATTTTGTGCAGCCGGTTTTTTGGCCGCGGCTGGTTTAGAGCTTGCCTTCTCTGTTTTAGTATTTGCCCCGGCCGTTGTTTTTTCGGGATCGCGACCTTCTACCCGTGCTTTGACGGTGGTGAGAATGTCTTTTTCTTTCAAAATGCTCACTTGGTCTTTGCTAGCGGTCGTTCCAGGCTTGCCGCTGCCAGCATTGTTGCTGGGACGAACATCGGGTTGAGTCGTTCCTTGCAAGGCTTCGCGACCTATAGTAAATCCCCAAACAGAACTCGTCACGCCTGCTCCAAACATCAGAGCCAGCAGAATTAGAGTCAGCACTACCGTCGAATTCACTGCCATTGCCTATAAGTTTATGCCGAGTCGTAGAAACTGCTTTGTCCGGTCGATCGGCTCCAGCACATTGGCTAACAGGCGATCGGGACTCAGCAGATCTAAAGATTTTGATTTTTGTTCTCTAGTTCTAGCACGGACTGGGAAATTATGTTATAATTCATTTTGAGTTAGGTCGAAGAAATCGATTTAACGGCAGTTGGCCGAGCGGTTTAGGCAGCGAACTCATAATTCGCCCCAGGCAGGTTCAACTCCTGCACTGCCGATTTTTAAGAACATAAGGCGCTCCGTGCGCGAAAAACCCCGTTTCTTCCTAGATACTTGGTTGCTCAAGCAAATATCCTTGGAGAAGGCTGGTTTATTGTGCCAAAAATCGGTAACGACACTAAAAAGCCGATTTCTGTCCGCTGCGACTTTGATGATAAAGCGGCTTTTTTTACCGTTTTTGCAGGCGTCACCGAAGTATTGCTGTGAAATAACCCGGTGGATGACCACCCGTGCGTCAAAGACTCTCAATCTTTTTGGGGGGCGTTGCTCCTAGCCCGCCCAAAATATACTAATTTAGTCGAACGGTCAGTTTTGCCCAATCTAAAATCTAAAATCTAAAATCTAAAATCGTATTATCCCTTAATTAACTCCACTCCGTCGCGCCCGTCGAGTTCTTGAACGTAAACCTTAACTTGTTCTTCCTTTGCAGTCGGCAACTTTTTACCCGTAAAATCCGGCTGAATCGGTACTTCTCGGTGGCCGCGATCGACTAATACCGCTAACCAAATTTTCTCCGGCCGCCCGTAATCGTTTACCGCATTCAAAGCCGCTCGAATCGTTCTGCCTTTATATATAACGTCATCTACCAACACCACGGTTTTGCCCGTCAAATCGAAAGGAATTTCTGTTTTAGCCGGTGTCCGCATCGCAACTCGATCCAAGTCATCTCGGTAAAAGGTAATATCCAAAGCGCCCACGGGTACTTTGACTTGTTCGAGGACTTCAATTTGATCTGCCAAAATTTGAGCTAAAGGCACTCCTCTACTATGAATGCCCAACAGCACTAACTCCGAGGGATTCCCTGATTTTTCGACAATCTGGGAAGCGACGCGGGTGAGAGTGCGCCTCACTTCATCAGCAGATAAAATTTGGATAATTTTAGTCATTGGTTGCTGCGAGCTAATTGTTGGCTGTTGGCATATCGAACAATTTGAGATTTGAGATTTGAGATTTGAGATTGACTTGACAGATAAATCTGGGGGTTTGAACTCAAGTCAAAACTTTTTTTGCTGCTGTCGGTGGCGGATCACTGTCTTCTGCTGGACTTAGCCCGAACGGAGGAAAAGCAGATGCTGCGATTGCTTAGCCGATGGCGAACAATGACAGAAATAAGTTATTTATGCCTCTTGGACTGTTCGAGTGAGGTCATAAGTTAGCGGCTCAAACCTAATAAGGTATAAAAAAGCAATGATAGTCCCAACCAAATCAGAAAGCAATACCGAGTTAATTGCAATGCTTGGCAAATTAGCGGCGCTGTGATAGGGTGAATCGGCTCGCCTAACAGCGGTTTGTGTTTGAAAACTCCGCGATAGGAATTAGTACCTCCTAGTTGCACTCCCAAGATGGCGGCGTAAACGCACTCGCTCCAACCGGAATTGGGGCTGGCATCTTTAACAGCATCTCTCTGACAAATTTGCCAAATGTAAATCGGTTTGCCAGATATAAGGGCTAAAGTAATCACTGTTAGCCGGCAAGGAATCCACGTCAGCACGTCTTCTAGTTTGGCGCTAAACCATCCTAAATCAGTGTAGGGCGCTTCTTTGTAGCCGATCGTAGAATCTAATGTGCTGGCTGCTTTGTAAGCGATCGCCAAGGGGACTATAGCACTCCCCCACATCGAGTTAGGATCGATCGGCGAACCGGTAACACTTAATAATAGATGCGGCAGAGCGAACCCAAGTAAGGCATAAAATAGCGGTGCTGTCACACCATCGACTGCATTCTCTGTTACAGTTTCTAACAATGCTCGCAGAATTTCTGGCTCGGATAAGTTTTCGGTATCCCGGCCGACGTAAAGGCTCAACCTTTCTCGCGCCTTGACTAAATCTCCAACATTTAAAGGTGCTAGCACATCCTCTGCTGCTGCCCTCAAACTGCGACCTGCAAAACAGCTTGCCAGCAAAATGGTCTGTATGGCAATACCTAAAAGAGGATGCACCCAACTAGCAGCTTGGACGATCGACCAACTGACAGTATAACTGCCTACAATCAGCCCGATCGCTAGTATTGTACCAGCACCTCGTAGCAGCAGTTTGTGCCGATAGCCAGCGGGACTAGCGCCTGCTTCAGGCATTTTGCCTGCGGGATTATTCCATATATTAAAGACAAGTCGAGTATAGCGGTCGATCGCCCAACCCATCGCCTGCACGGGATGTGGCCAACCCCAAGGATCGCCGATCGAATAATCTAATACCGCAGCTAACATCAAAACAGGAAATTCATCCGGCATCATTATATATTGTGTCAAACTTGATAGTCCGGCCGAGCAGGAGCGATCGCAATGGTAGCGCAGGTTTTAACTACTGCTACCATTGCGGAGGCAAGATTTTTGAGCTGCAATTTTAACGGCTGAGATTACTTTCGTCGCCCAGCAAGTGTACGTTCTGCTCCCAATTAACACCGTCAAAGGGTAGGATCTGAAAGTGTTCAATGGCATAGTCGTCAAGACAGCGGACGTTGACATCGAAATGATCGGGATGCGATCGGGGGCGATAGAACGAGTGAATGCCGCAAATTCGGCAGAAAGTATGTTGAGCAGTTCCTGTATTAAATGTATAGGTGGTCAAAACATCTTCGCCACTGAGCAAGGTA
The DNA here is from genome assembly GCF_036705105.1 of Microcoleus sp. B9-D4. NCBI lineage: Bacteria > Bacillati > Cyanobacteriota > Cyanophyceae > Oscillatoriales > Microcoleaceae > Microcoleus > Microcoleus sp. B9-D4. The sequence continues at coordinate 339,262 of NZ_JAUBTS010000001.1, read as the reverse complement.
AAACGTTCCGGTGGCACAATGAGGTGCAAAAATCCCTTCTTTTTACAGATAGAGCAGTTGCAATCAGATGCTTCGTGTTTGTCAACGGCGACACGGAAGCGGACAGCTCCGCAGTGACAGCCACCAAAGTAAGTAACAAGTGTTGCGTCCATGTGTGCTTGCTGCCGATCGAATGAATGAACTTACCATTTAAATGATAAAGCTAGTTTCTTCCCCAAGAGCCGCTTGCCAACTGCGGACATCATAGTATAAGTCTTCGAGGGAAATACTGTACAGCGCTTCGGCAAGTTTTTTGTGCAATCGGTTCCACAAACTGAATGTTACCCAGTCCTCTGCTTGCGTCGCGTCGGGAAAATGTCGAGGTAAAGGTTCAATAGTTTCACCTACAGCCTCTAAGATTTGTCCTAAAGAGATTTGAGCGGGCATCCGGGCTAATTGATATCCACCTTGGGAACCCCGAACAGATTGGACTAAACCGGCTCGTCGCATTTCAATCAGCAATTTTTCTAGATACGGAGCAGGTAACTCCTGTCGCTTCGCTATCGATTTCACCGATGTCGGGCCAAAGCGAGGTTGCAAACTTAGATCCAGTAATGCTTTGACACTGTAGTGTCCGCGTGTGGTTAACTTCATGGGATTTTAAGAGCGGGGCAAATATTTAGCTAGCTGATAGCTGATAGCTTATGCTACCGAGTTTAGAGATTGCTCGCACCGGCTGCAGCTACTCCTCAAGAAAGACTGCAGGTTGTTAAAAATATTTAGATAATAGTGGTTAACAATTGAGCCGATCGGTGTAATATGGTTTTACGACCAGCTATAAAGCTAAAGTTTCTTGGTCAAACCAAAAACCAACCGAGAAAAAATCCGTACACCAGTTGAATATTTCAGGACTCAGTAAATGGCTAAAAAGAAAAATATCGAACCCCTTGAAGGCGAAGATCTGATCAAAAAGGTCAAAGACCTAGAGAACCTTACCAAGGAAGAAAAAGCTAGAGCCTGTGGCTACTACACCGTTACCAAGAACGGCGTAGAACGGGTCAACATGATGAAATTCCTGAATGCGCTGATTGATGCAGAAGGCATTCAGCTAGACGGGAAGCAAAACGGCAATGGACGCGGCGGACGCTCTGCCAGCTATCGGATTAGCGTTCAATCTAACGGCAACTTACTGATTGGAGCGGCCTACACCAAACAGATGGAACTCCAGCCAGGAGATGAATTTGAAATCTCTCTGGGACGCAAGCACATTCACCTGCGCCAAATCGATCGAGAAGAAGAAGAATCCTAGGCTTTTACGACTTGCTTTGACTTCTTGCTTGAACAGGTTGGTTTGACTTCAAGCATTGACTGCAAGCAGAGAGTTGGCTCTGAAATCTTTCTGTGAGCCTAAAAAAGTATGGCTTCTATAGATGGCAATGGCTGGACAAAAGCCACTGCCACTACTTTATAGTTTCCGAGAATACCTATTCTCGACCCTCGCTATATCCGTGTGGACAAGCGGGGGATTTTCCGCGTAGCTGTTAAAGAGAAGTTCGGCAACGAGCAGTGTACAAGATGTAACGGATGTAACGCATGGATGTTCACCAAGGGATTGTATAGTGGATTTAACGGATGAATGTTGAGTTTCGATGGTCGAGGTTCCAGGCAAGAAGCAGGTTAGGTTGAGCTACGAAACCGAACAAAGCAAGAAAATGGCGGAGGTATTCTGGGCCAAGAGTGCGTAATACCAGTTTAAAATTTAAAAAAAAGAATGTAACTGTCGGCAAACTCCAAAGCACGAGCTTCCTCATTCATCCCCAATTATTTAATCTAAAATCTAAAATCTAAAATCTAAAATTGTATAAGTCTCGTGCTTGCTCCTGATTGGTGTGTGTGTGGGAGGGGTTTTGAGGGCAAGGAAACACCTCGATCGCCCGTGAGTGAAATTACAGGCTAGAACAGTTAAAGTGTTAGGGAGCAATTAGTCACCAGCCTATGCCGTTGCCCCGATTCGCGAGCAAAACTTCTCAACACCAAATAAAAATCCCCCTGCGTCACCTTCTAGTGGCCTCTTTTGTGCTGCAAATCGTCGCAGCCGTTGGGATTGTCGGGTATCTGTCTTTTCGCAACGGAGACAAAGCAGTCGAAGATCTCGCCGAGAAATTGATCGCGGAGACGGGAAAGAGAGTTGAAGAAAAGCTGATTTCTTTTCTCGAACCTACCCAGTGGGTAAATCAACTTAACGCCTCGGCGATCGAGCGCGGTGAATTAAACTTACACTTAGAAAAGCCGCAGCCTCGGGGAGAGAAGTTCCTCTGGCAACAAATGCGATCGTTTAAAAGCATTCAGTGGATTTCCCTCGGTGCGGAAAAATCAGGAGAATATCTCGGAATTTGGCGCAACCCCACGGATAACAGCTTGCAAATTGTCGTGGCGAACAAGTCTAGCAACTTTCACAGCATTTACTACGCTACAGACAGCCTAGGCACTCGCACCGCTAAATTAAAGGCAGAACCCAGAACCTACAATGCCCGTCTCCGCCCCTGGTACAAAGAAGCTGTCGCAGCTAATAAACCGATTTGGACGAGCATTTATCGGGGTTTTACTTCCGGCACTGTTTTTATTGCTGCCAGCCAACCGATTCGCGATCGAAATGGTAAATTGCTGGGAGTTTGTGCCGTAGACTTTTCGCTCTCGGAGCTTCAGCAATATCTCCATCGCATCAAGCTTAGCAAAACGGGACAAATTTTTGCGATCGAACGATCGGGCTTGCTGGTTGCCACTTCGAGTCAAGAATCACCCTTTAGAAAGATGTCGCGAAAGCAGCAACTGCAGCGGGTGAATGTTTTAGACAGCCAAACTCCTATCATTCGCACCGCAGCTAAATATTTGTACGAACACTTCGGGGGCTTTGGCGAGATTAAGCAGCGGCAGCAACTGAAATTTAGCCGAGATGGGCAGGAATATTTTGTGGAAGTGTTGCCGTTTTCTGATGTTTACGGTTTGAACTGGCTGATTGCGATCGCAGTTCCCGAATCTGATTTCATGGGGCAAATTAACAAAAATACGCGCACTACAATTTTACTTTGTTGGGGGGCGCTGCTGCTATCGACAATTGCTGGAGTGCTGACAGCGAGGTGGGTAACGCTGCCGCTGCTGCGGCTCAATGAAGCAGCTAAAGATATTGCCGCCAGAGAGTTCGATCGCGCTGTTACTGTCAGTAGGCTGGAGGAAGTCGGCGAATTAGCGCAGTCTTTCAACGAGATGGCTGCTCAACTGAAAAAGTCTTTTCAAGCTTTGGCAGAAAGTGAAGAAAAATTTGCCCAACTGGTAGAAAATTTGCCTGTTGGAGTCTCGGCGATGAATCCGGGCGGCGCAGTTATTTTCATGAATTCGGCGGGAGAGCAAATATTGGGTAGGGGAGAAATGCCCGATGCTACCGCACAAGAGCTACCAGAAGCTTATCAAACTTATATAACAGGCACTAATCAACTGTACCCGGCCGAGCAAATGCCGTTTGTGCGGGCGTTGAGTGGCTTCGAGGTGATTGCTGAAGATATGGAAATTCGCCGAGACGGGCAAAATATTCGTTTGGAAGTGCGAGCGCTGCCGGTGTTTGACGGTGGGGGGAATATCCTTTATGTTCTTACTGTTTTTAAAGATATTACGGCTCGCAAACAGGCAGAGCAAATATTGGCTGACTACAACCGTACTCTCGAAATTGAAGTAGTCGATCGCACGAGGGAGCTAGCCTCGATCAATGCCCGCTTGCAGCTCGAAATTGAGGAGCGCCAGCAAGCTGAAAAAATTATCCGTCAAGAGCGCGACTTTAACTTAAAGATTATCGAAAATTCTCCGATTTTTTTTGTGGCGATCGACTCTGATGGTAAAATCCTGCTGGCGAATAACAGTATGCTGGAAGCGGTGGGCTATACTGCCACAGAAGTTGCAGGCAAAGATTACTTAGCTACATTTGTACCCCCAAGCGATCGAGCCGGATTACATTCGATTTTTGAGCGCGTAACAACGCGGGAGCAAACGGTTAACGAACATCGCATTCTCACTTCGGACGATCGGACTTTGTTAGTCGAGTGGCACGGCACACCGGTGCTCGACGAAGGTGGCAGTCTGGATTTCTTGTTTGGATTTGGGATTGATATTGGCGATCGCAAACAAGCACAATTAGCCTTGCAAAAAAGCGAAGCTCTGTTTCACAAATTAGCCAACACTGTTCCGGGAGAGCTTTACATATTCGTGCAGCATCCCGACGGATCAGTCAAGATGGAATATATCAGCCCTCTGTGCCGAGAAATTCAAGAATTAGAGCCCGAGGAAATCCAGAACAACTCTGCTTTACTCTACGAACAAATGCACCCGGACGATCGATCCAGTCACTTCGAGGCAATTGTCAAAAGTGCCACTTATCTAGAACTATTTTCCCACGAGTGGCGGATTGTGACAGCATCGGGAAAACTCAAATGGCTGCAAGGTTATTCTCGACCTGAATTGCGCGAAAATGGAGATATTGTCTGGCACGGCATAATCATTGATACGAGCGATCGCAAACAAGCAGAACAAGAACTCCAACAAGCCAAAGAAGCCGCAGAAGCTGCCAACAAAACTAAAAGCCTCTTTCTGGCCAACATGAGCCACGAATTGCGAACCCCCCTCAACGCCATTCTCGGCTTCGCTCAATTAATGGAACCCAGCGCTAATTTAACTTTGCCGGAAAAAGAAAATATCCAAATTATTCGCCGCAGCGGAGAGCACCTGCTCCAACTGATCAATCAAGTCTTAGACTTATCTAAAATAGAAGCTGGGCGCATGACACTAAACGCCAAACTTTTTGACTTGTACCGCTTGCTGGGGGACGTGCAAAATATGTTTCAAATTCCGATCAATAATAAAAAACTGCAATTAATTATTGACTGCTCTGCCGATGTTCCCCAATACGTAGAAACTGATGATGTTAAGTTGCGACAAGTGCTAATTAATCTATTAGATAATGCGGTTAAATTTACCCACAATGGTTCAGTTATAGTCACTGTATGCTCCAAGCAAGGAGGAATAATTCAGCGTAGAAAAAAAGATTTTTTAAATATTGGGGAAACTCAAGAAAGTATTTTTATTACTTTTGAAATAGCCGATACAGGAGTGGGTATTTATCCCGAAAAATTAGAAAGCATATTTGAATTATTGGTGCAAACTTCATCAGAAAAGCAAGTTCAAACAGGTACGGGTTTAGGATTAAACATCAGCCGCGAGTTCATAAGATTAATGGGCGGCGACATTACCGTCGAGAGCGAAGTGGGACAAGGGACTGTTTTCAAGTTTGACATTCAAGTTGTTACCGCAGTGGGTGCTGGTGAAGTTATCAATAAATATGTTGAAGTCAATGATTTATCGCCGAGTTCAAGTATGGTACAAGAAAAAATATCTGATAGTGCTGCAATATTTACGCTGGACTCCAAGCCGAAAGTCTCCCCAGAATGGACGAGCAATCTAAAACAGGCAGTCCGTGAGGCTGACTTCGACTTGATTGCCACAACTATTGAGGAAATCGGCAGCGATAATGATGTTTTTGCGGAAGTTCTGAGGAATCATCTATATAATTTTGATTATCAAAAAATACTAGATTTGATTTCGGAAATTGAGCGGTAGGTGGCTGAGCTTTCGGGTGGGGCTAAGCTCACCTTATCTATAAAGTAGCTGTTCTGCATAGATGCTCCCCGAACAGTTATTTTAGCTGCTGCCACAAGAGTCCTGGGATGGCATAAAATCCTCGCTCAGATGCTCAATACACTAGATAATTATCATGCTTGATTTGCTCCTAATAATATCATGTCCAGTCGATTACCAGAAATCAGGTAGGGGCGGGTAAACCTGCCAATATCTGCCAATAATTGACAATCTCAAAAACCCGCCCGGCCGGGATAGTATGGTCAATCGCTCGGACATAATATAATTGAGTGTTTGACTTAACTTTTTTGAAGCTAGAGTTAACCCCCCCGATCGCCCTTTTGGTAAGGGGAAATCGAGGGGGTTAACTATTATTTGTCAAGTATCTGAGGATATCAAGCAGGGTTCGCTTCGGCTCGTCTTTGTAGCAGGCGGGCGATTTCAGCTTTTTCTACAAGTCCGACGAGGACACCGTTTTCACGAATGACGGGGAGTTCTTGTACTTTGAGTTGTTCTAGGAGGGTGACGACTTCAAGGAGGGATAATTCTGGTTTGACGGTGGTGGAAAATTCGATCGGCTTCAGGAGTTCTTTCACTAAAACTTCGGGCCAGCGTCCGGTAGGAATGGTTTTGAGGTCATCAAGGTCGATCGCCCCTACCAATTGTCCGGCATCATCTGTTGCCAGGAACCTGCGCCAGGTATGAGTGCTACCGATAACGTAATTGTTGGCAAATTCTCTGAGGGACAAGTCTTGGGAGACGATCGGACTTTCGGGCGTCACAGCATCTGCGGCTGTCAATCCTGCCAGTTGATTTTGGACTGTGGCATATTGTGCAGATTGACCGGCATTTTGCAGTAAGAACCAACCGATTACTAGATTCCAAATATTTCCGAATACGCCTGTAGCAATGGCAATCCAACCAATTATTTGACCGACGCGGCTAGCAAAAATTACACCTTTGTAAGGGTTGCCAGTAATTTTCCAGACGATTGCTTTGAGGATGTTGCCGCCGTCGAGGGGCAAACCGGGAATTAAGTTAAATAAGGCTAGAACTAAGTTGATGGAAGCTAAAAGTCCGACGATGGCGGCTGCGGGGCCTGTGAGACCAGCACCGATGCCGATCGCTGTTAACAAACCGGATAACAATAAGCTGACCAACGGGCCTGCAATGGCTACCCAAAATGCTTCTGCGGGGGTTTTAGATTCTCTTTCTAAATTAGCCAGTCCGCCAAACAGAAATAGCGAAATCGATTTCACGCCAATTCCCTGTTTAATGGCTACCCAACTGTGTCCTAATTCGTGGGCTAAGACGGAAGCAAATAACAGTAACGCTGTCAATAATCCCAGCATCCAGGGCGCTACAGGGCCCAAGGTGGGAAACAGGGCAGCTAATGCGCCGCCGTACTGCCAGGTTACTAAACCCAGAACTAAAAACCAAGATGCGTTGACAAAGAAGGGAATCCCAAACAGGTTGCCGACGCGAAATGTACCGTTCATAATGGCTACCTCTGATTTTACGAATGAGAGGTTTTTCTCTCTGTCTCCTTATCGTAACGAAACGTAACGGCGATGTTAATGTTTCAATTAGGGTGTTATCCGTCTGTGGAGGTTCGGTTTGCTGAATAATTACCGCCGACTGCCGTTTGGCCCGCCAAGGGTTAAAAATCATTATCTCAAAACGGAAGTTTTTGCTATGAGGCTTGAGGAGGATATCTTTTTTAATTTTCTGTTTTAGTTTTCAGCCGGTTTTAACTCAAATCTTGCACCATTGTCAGCAACAGGCAAGA